>JBILYM010000105.1:0-7186 GCA_044377725.1 Phycisphaerales bacterium | reverse complement strand
TTGTTGGGGCAACCGTGGTCGCCATCGCCTGCGGAGCGCTGCTTGCCATGTTGTTCCTGCAGCGCCGCGCTGAACATCGACGCATTGCAGCCGCGCTTGGGGCACTTGGCGGATATGAATCAAACCCAGTCCGCGGCGCGCGAGCAGCGGCCAACGAGGCGGTTCGACTTGATGGCGCGCTCAGCGAGTTGCGGGCAATCTTGGCGACCGCGCCCGTTGGAATCGTTGCGCTTGATTCTGTCGACCGGATCGTGACCATCAACCCCGCGGCGGTTCGTCTCTTTGATGCCAACGACCGCGCTGTTGAAGGTCGGCTTCTCATTGAGATCGTTCGCAGTCCTGATCTGGAGACGCTGATCGCCAGTGCGCGCGAAACCGGCCGCCGCGCCGAGGCCGAACTGCCATTCTCCGCAGTCACTGGCGAGCGCCGCGCAAGCTGCTCGGTGGTACCGCTTTCACGCGACGTTGCCAACGCACAACTACTACTGGTGCTTGAAGACCGCACCGAACTGCGCCGCTTGGAATCGTTGCGAACCGAGTTCGTTGCCAACGTGAGCCATGAGCTGCGCACCCCGATCACTTCCATTCGCGGGTACGCAGAAACGCTGGCAGAAAACTTTGAGCTTCCGCCGGACGCTGCCCGCTTCTCACGAACCATCGCCCGCAGTGCCAGCCGCCTCGGCGCGATCATCGATGACCTGCTGCTCCTCTCCTCACTTGAGGACCCATCAGCCCGCGGCGATATCGCCAGCACGCCCGTTCGCATCGCCGGGATCGTTGCGGAGGCGGTCGAACAGGTCACGCCCGCTGCCAATGAGAAGCGCCTCACTATTGATGTCGCGGTCGACCCATCCTTGTGGGTACTTGGAAGCGCCGGACTCCTGGCGCATGCCGTGGCCAATTTGGTCTCCAACGCCGTTAAGTACGGACCGGCGGATTCACGGATCGCCGTCACTGCCGCAGCTGAGGGTGGCTACGCCGTCATCTCCATCACCGACCACGGTCCGGGCATCCCAGAGATTCACCGCGAACGCCTGTTTGAGCGTTTCTACCGGGTGGATCGAGCCCGCAGCCGTGATTCTGGTGGCACCGGTCTTGGCCTCGCCATCGTCAAGCACGTTGCCATGGTCCACGGCGGTTATGCGGAGGTTGACAGCCGGACGGACGCCAATCACGGCAGTACATTCCGGATTCGGATGCCCCTGACCACCGAGGGCCGAGTGAAGAGCCTCCCGCTGGCGGATGCCACTCCCTTGCACACGCCAACTGAACATGACCCCGCGACACTACCTACAACTCCTTCCGCTGCCCGCCGTACGGCGTAACAGCCTGTAGGGAGCGCGTGGAGTGGTCGAGCCTCACACTATCTGAACGAGAACCACATGCGACCCATCCGAGCGATCAACGCCTTTCTCGTAGCCGCCGTGCTGGTGTCGATGGCCGCATCCCCAGCAACACCGACGCAAGATCCCAAAAAACTCAAAGGCGCGGTTCGGGTTGACGGATCATCCACCGTGTATCTGATTGCGGAAGCAGTCGCCGAAGAGTTCTCCAAGGTTGCTCCCGGAGTCAATGTCACCGTGGGATTATCTGGAACCGGTGGAGGCTTCAAGCGCTTTAGCAACGGTGAGATCGATATATCAAACGCCTCGCGCTGCATCAAGCAGCCAGAGATTGATGCCTGCAAGAGTCACAAGATCGAATTCATCGAACTGCCAGTGGCATTCGATGGACTCACCATCGTGACCAACAAGGGAAACACCTGGGCAAAGCAGCTCACCATGGCGCAGGTGAAAAAAATCTTCGCATCAAGTGAGACCGCCAAGACGTGGAAGGATGTTGATCCGTCCTGGCCAAGCGATGTGATCAAGGTTTACTCGCCTGGCACCGACAGCGGCACGTTCGACTACTTCAAGGAAGTCACCGTGGGCAAAGAAGGCAAGATCCGCGCCGACATCAGCGTGAGCGAAGACGACAACGTGATCGTGCGCTCCATTGAAGGCGACAAGAATGCCATTGGGTTCTTTGGATACGCCTACTTTGCAGAGAATCAAGGCAAATTAAATGCCGTCCCGGTAGTAAATCCAAAGACTGGCGCTGCCGTTACGCCCTCGCCGACAACCATTGAAGACGCTAGTTACGCGCCGTTCAGCCGACCGCTGTTCATCTACGTGAACAAGGCATCGTTGGCCAAGCCTGCCGTGGCGGCGTACGCAGCCTTCGCGCTGGATAATGGCGCCAAACTCGCGGCTGAAGTTGGTTACATCAAACTTCCCACGGTGATCTACGAGCGCGCTAAGGCAAATCTTGCCGCCAGCAAATTGGGAACACAAATGCTGGACGAAAACGGCATGGAGCGCATGGGAATTCTGGCGGACATCTACAAATGATTGGCACCGGCGCCCTGCACTGCCGGTTGGGCAACGTCCCGCCACTGGCACCCCGGACGCTCGATACCTTCCGCTGAAACCATGCCGAACGTCGCCGAAATCTCCACCGCAGCCAGTCGCGCAGCAGCAGCGAACCGCCGAGGAACTGCACGCTCACGAGCCGCGCGGATCGGTACGGAACGAGTCATTCGCGGCAGTCTTCTCGCCTGTGCGTTACTTTCCATCGTCACCACCTTCACCATCTTGGTGATCCTGCTTGTCCAAAGTGCTTCGTTCTTTGCCATGCCGCAAGTCTCCGCCTGGGAGTTCTTCACCGGCACCACATGGGCGCCACTCTTAGGGGAAGAGAAGCACTTTGGAATTTGGCCGCTCATCGCTGGCACAATCCTGGTCACTTCTATTGCGGCTGCGTTTGCGCTACCAGTTGGACTACTGGTTGCCATCTATCTCAGCGAATACGCACCATCGCGAGTCCGCTCCATTCTGAAGCCAATTCTTGAGGTGCTTGCCGGTATTCCAACGGTCGTCTACGGATTCTTCGCGCTTGCCGTCATCACGCCGTTCCTGCATGACCATGTCAGCGAGTCCTTTGGCACGTTCAATGCGCTTGGCGCGGGACTGGCCGTTGGAATCATGATCTTGCCGATCGTTGCCAGTCTCTCCGAAGATTCGCTCCGAGCAGTACCCCGCAGTTTGCGAGACGCGGCATTTGCCATGGGCGGAACGCGCTTTGATGTCAGTACCAAAGTGGTTGTTCCAGCGGCACTGAGTGGCATCGTGGCCAGTTGGCTGTTAGCCATCACCCGCGCCATCGGCGAAACCATGATTGTTGCGCTTGCAGCCGGCGGACTGGCCAGCATGACCCTCAATCCTGCGCATGAAGTGCAAACCATGACCGCTTACATGGTGCAGATCTTTACCGGCGACGCCCCCGCGTACGGCATCGAATACAAGTCGAGTTTCGCTGTAGCCACAGTCCTATTCGTCATCACGCTTGCGCTGACTGTCGTTGGAAACCTCTTCCTGCGCGCATTTCGGGAGGAGTACGAGTGATGCACTCCCTTGGCGCACGCGCTCATTCCACTACCCGGACTCGAACGCCGGGCGAGATTGTTGCCGCGGCAACGCCAACATCACAAGTGGGTCGACGCGTCGTTGACCGTGCATTCCTTGGCGTATGCATTGCGTTCACCGCACTGGCGGTATTGCTCTTGGTGATCCTCCTCGTCTCCATTTGGCAGGACGGCCACGCGCGATTGTCGTGGCAGTTCCTTTCCGCGTTTGCGAGCCGTAAGACCGAAGAAGCCGGCGTGCGCGCGCCCTTGTGGGGCAGCATCTGGGTGTGCGTGATTTGTGCGGTTGCGGCGTTACCGATCGGTGTGGGCACCGCCATCTACTTGGAAGAATTTTCCAAGCGCTCCCGGTTTCGAAGTTTCATCCAACTCAACATCGCCAACCTCGCCGGCGTTCCGTCGATTGTCTACGGGATCCTTGGTTTAACAGCGTTCGCGCGCGCGTTCGGTACAGCAAACAGCGAGGATCCGATCGCCTTCGGACAGCCGGAGTCGTTCTTCTATCTGCAACTGCCGTTCGGCCACGGGGTACTGGCCGGCGGACTGACGTTGATGCTGGTGGTGTTGCCGATCGTCATCGTTTCCAGCCAAGAGGCGTTGCGCACGGTGCCAGGAAGCTTGCGCACTGCCGCGCTGGCGCTGGGTGCAACACAGTGGCAAACCACTTGGAATATCACTCTTCCAGCATCGATCCCCATGATCATGACCGGCGGCATCTTGGCCATGAGCCGCGCCATCGGTGAAGCCGCGCCCATCCTGGTACTGGGCGTTCCACTGTTCATTCGCTCCACGCCAATCAATCTGATGAGCGATTTCACTGTGCTGCCTCTGCAAATCTATAACTGGTCCATGCGCCAGCAATCTGGATTCCATGAGTTGGCCGCTGCCGGCATCATCGTGTTGCTCGCCGTCCTCCTTACCCTCAATGCCTTGGCGGTCATCATCCGCCATCGCCTGCAACGTGCCAACGGCTGATGCCGCCCACGAGCATTCCATGACTACTCCCCCCAACGCACCCCCGCCACGAAACATTGACATCAAGCCTGCCACGCCCGTGGTTGCAACGGCTGCGGCGGCAGCACCGGTTGCCGATGCACAAGACGTTGCCATCCGCGCTCAGGGATTGGACAGTTGGTACGGCAGCGTGCAGGCGCTCAAGGGCATCTCACTGGATATCCCCAAGTGCCGCGTGACCGCATTGATCGGACCCTCCGGCTGCGGGAAGAGCACCTTTCTCCGCTGGATAAACCGGATGAACGATCCGATTCCGGGCGCACGCGCCAGCGGCATCCTGACCCTGCACGGCGATGACTTGCTCGGCCGGGCGCTTGATGTGGTGGAACTGCGACGCCGCGTGGGCATGGTCTTTCAGAAGCCAAACCCGTTCACAAAGTCCATCTACGACAACGTGGCATTCGGACCGCGCCTGCACCGATCCTTCCGCCGCGCCGACCTTGACGAATTGGTGGAAAACTCCCTGCGCGCAGCAGCCTTGTGGGATGAAGTGAAAGACCGCCTAAAGTCCAGTGCTTTGGGCCTTTCCGGCGGCCAACAGCAGCGCCTGTGCATTGCGCGCGCCATTGCGGTTGGCCCCGAAGTCCTCCTGATGGACGAACCGTGCTCGGCACTGGACCCGAAGTCCACCGCCAGCATTGAGCAGTTGATCCGCGAGCTCGAGACCAGTTACACCATTGTCATCGTGACACACAACATGCAGCAAGCCGCGCGCGTCAGTGATCGCACGGCGTTCTTCTTTGAAGGCACCTTGGTGGAATGCGGAAGCACCGATCGCATCTTCACCAATCCTGCCAACAAGCAGACCGAGGACTACGTCTCCGGTCGCTTCGGCTAAAGAAACGCTAAACTAGATCCTAATAATGGCAATCGACCTTCAGTCCCAAATTTTGAGCCTTCGACGTGGTCTGCTTGCCATGGGCTCCGCCACCGAACGGCGTCTCGAACTCACCACCCGCGGCCTTGTGCATGGCGATATTGCAGCTGCGGAAGAAGTGAAAGCTGGCGATAGCGAGATTGACAACATGGAAGTGGAGCTTGAATCGCAGTGCATGCGCATTCTGGCGCTCGGCGCTCCAGTGGCCCATGACCTGCGCTTTGTGCTGAGCGTGGTACGAATCTCCAGCGACTTTGAACGCATTGCTGACCTCAGTCGCGGCATTTCCAAGAAGGTTCTTCGATGGTCCAATGGCAATGGACCCACCGAAGTCCCTGGTGCACTCGCCGACATGGCGAGCGCAGCTCGCACCATGTTTTCAGAAGTACTCGGTGCTCTCTCTGACGAAGACACGGAGTGCTGCCATGAAGTTCGGCGCGCCGACCGGCGGGTTGATGCACTCAACAAGGAAGTTGCGGCCGCGTCACGGAAACTGATTCAAGAGGATGTCTCTCGTACCGCCGAGGCCATCGACATGATGCAGATTGCCCAGCGACTGGAGCGCATCGCTGACATTGCCACCAACATTGCCGAAGATGTGATCTTCCTTGTTGAAGGACGAATCGCTCGACACGGCGAGTGACGAAGGAACGAGCACGCTCCGCTTGGTGAGTTTCTCGGAATTGCGTGTTTCCACGCCAAATCAGGCGGTTTTGAGCGCCTGACGCTCCTCAGCCACGCCACCGGCAACTCCGATAATCCGATTTAAACCTTTTCTATGCAACCCTCCCCGCCGCGCAGGGATTTGGTTACACTGCGCGGCTCGGAAACAGCCATGCATTACCCGCACAGAATTAGTCGCATCAAGAAGGTCCGCAAGATTGGCTTCCGAGCTCGTATGAAGACGAGCAAGGGGCGCGCGATCTTGAATCGCAAGCGTCGCGTGGGTCGCAAGATTCAAGTGCGCTGACGCCGTGACGCCCGACCCTGAGGCGTACCCCGTATCTCCATTGAATCAGAGCACAGGCACTGAAACACGTCCCGGCGCAGAACCACTTCTGCCCGGTCACTTCCCGCTATCTGTTCGCGTTGTACTGATCGGCCTGCGCGGATCTGGCAAGACCACGCTTGGACGCTTGCTGGCGCAGCGACTCAACACTCAATTTATTGATCTTGATGACGTCACCGTTGCTGGTTCCGGCCAGGCATCAGTCACGGCGATGTTTCGTTCGGTTGGAGAGCCTGCATTCCGGGCGGCGGAATGTGCCGCGCTGGAGCACGTTCTTGCCAGTGAATCCGCGTCCGGTGCTGTGATCGCCCTTGGAGGCGGAACGCCCACTGCGCCGCCGGCGCGCGCGCTCCTGGAGTCCGCCCGCGCGGCAGGCACCATTCGCATCATCCTGTTGGAAGCGCCACCGGAAACGCTGGGCGCACGGCTCGCTAGCAATCCAGGCGACCGCCCGCTACTCGCTGGAGCTTCGTTCGCTGAAGAAGCCCTGCTCCTTGGGGAGGCTCGCCTTCCCATGTACCGAACGCTCGCCGATGCCGTGGTTTCCACCGGCGGCCACACTGCAGCCAGCGTCGAAATGCTCGAACGTGCGGCGCGGGAATCGACGGGTTAAGTTCACGCCTCGGGTACCCGGCACGGAGATGCCGCACCAAACAGCGGGCGTCTGGGCGAGCGAATGCCTGCTAGCGCTTAGTGGGCCAGGTAATGTGAATTTCGCCTTCAGGCGTATCGGCGGCAATCCCAAGTTCTTTGAGCGCGGCCAGCGCGGCCAGTTGTTCTGACTGCTTCTTGCTCGGACCCCATGCGCCTGCAAATCGGCGCG
>JBILYM010000104.1:0-7258 GCA_044377725.1 Phycisphaerales bacterium | reverse complement strand
GAGGCGAAGACGCTGGTTCCGCATGGATATTCACACACGGTGATTTCTGGCGATGAATTGCGTCGCCGCAGCCCGTGCTTCACTGATGAAGTTGCCGGCGCGGTCTGGTACCGCGACAGCGCGCATTGCAGTCCCGGGGATTTCATGATGGGGCTTGGTGCAGCATGCGCGCGGCTTGGTGTGGAGATTCGTACTTCGTGCACGGTGGCGGGTTTGGAGCGCGATCGATTTGGTAAGGCTGCGGGTATTCACACTTCGCGCGGCGAAACGATTGAAGGTTCAGCGGTCGTCATCACTGCTGGTGTGTGGAGCGACGCGCTCACTCGTGATATGGGTCTTGATATTCCCATGCAGGGCGCGCGCGGATATCACCTGCAATATGAGGGCATTCCGCAATTGCCCTTCACCGGATGCGTCCTGCACGAAACATTCGTTGCCGTCACGCCGATGCATGAGCAACTACGGTTGGCGGGCACGCTTGAGATTCAGCCGCTCGGTCGACCATGGATGCGCAACCGGCTTGATATGTTGCCAGCGGGTGCAAAGCGCTACATCAAAGGCATCGAGCAGGGAACACAAGTGGCCGAATGGGCGGGGTACCGCCCGTGCACTTCGGACGGAATGCCGGTGATCGGTGCAGTTCCTGGAACACCCGGGCTCTTCGTTGGTGCCGGTCATGCCATGATGGGAATGACGCTTGGCCCCATCACCGGCAAGGTGCTTTCCGACATGGTGATGGGCGCGCCGCCGCCACTCCTTCTACCGATGGCGGATCCAGCGCGGTATGCGATCAACGGTAGATCAGCTGCTCGCTACGAAGGATCCGCGCCTGCGAACGGCGCGCCGCCGCGCGAGACCGCTGGATTGCGTAGCTGATTACTTGTTGCTCTTGCTATCCGCTGCGTTGCTCTTGTTTCCAGCCGCGTTGCTGTTGCCATTGCCTGCAGCCTTGAGCTCGTAGCCCTTCAACTGCTCCGTCAGGTCGGCAACGTAGTCAGCGGCGGTGGGGCCAAGACTCTTGGCGGTATCGATCGCGCGGCGCATGAAGTCTGCCGCCTTGGTGAAGTCACCTTTCAAACTCCAGGCGTATGCCAGTTCCGCCAGCACTTGTGGATTTGCGGGGCCGACTGCGGAAGTCACATCAGTAAGCCACGTGATGGCAAGATCAACGCGCCGATCAGCAACGTCCGGCAGATGCAGCACACTGGTTGCAACAAAATTGCGAAGCGCGGGGTCTTCCTTCACTAGTTCCGCGCACAGCGCATAGGCCGCTTCGCTGCGCCCAGCGACAAGCAGAATTTGCGCTTTCTGCACCTTGGATTGCATGGCTTCTTCGCCCGTACTGGCGGCAATCTCTGCATCAATCAGTGCAACGGCTTTGTCCCAGTCCTTGCTATCGATCGCCTTGGTCATGTCATTCTGCCGACCCATAGCCTTCATCTCTTCGGCAACGGCGTCTTCGAAGGTTTGCTTGGCAGTCTTCGGGTCCCATGTTCCATCAACGATCTGGGCAAGCGGCGCATCCATTTTCATTGGATGACCGATCCACTGCACCACGCCTTCCTTGACAATGAACGCAGTGGGGATTCCGCCTTGCCCGGAAGCCTCCATGTATGCCTTGTACGTGGAACGGTCTGGATCAGTGGCGAGCGTGTAGCGAGCCTTCTGCTTCCATTCGTCCTTCTCCAAGAACGTTCGAACCGTCTCTACTTTTTCGTCACTGACGCCAACGATCACCACGCCCTTGCTCTTCATGTCTTCCGCAAGTTTGGTGAGGTGCGGCATGCTTTGCCGGCAGGGCGGGCACCAGGTGGCCCAAAATTCAATCACATACACCTTGCCGGGTTCAAAGAACGTGGGCTTCTCGCCACGCACGAAATCGGAGATCTCTGGGAGCGGCGCTTTGGAGCCGATGGAGAGGGCGAGCGTGGTTGGAGCGGCTGGTGCTGCAGGTGCAGCTTGAGTAGCAGCCGGCGCCTGCGAGATGATCGCGGCGAGAAGAGCATGCAGCATTGGGTCAGTCCTTTCGAGGGGTCGGTCGATCGGTCACTTACCGGTTGGTGCGCCGGCTGGAGGTGCTGGCGGCGCTGGAGGAACAGGTGCACCAGCCGGAGGCATTGGCACGCCGGGTCCACCCGTACCAGCCGGAGCGCCTGGTCCGCGCGGTGCGCCTGGACCACTTGGTCCACGTGCACCGCCAGGGCCCATCGCGCCGCCCGGACCGCCTGGTCCGCCCGGTCCACCATCCATGCCCATCGACTTCATCATTTCGCCCTGCATTGTCTGAGCGAACGCGGAGTTGGCTTCTTCGATGGTCTTGAACTTACCGTCCATGACTTCCTTCGCGGTCGAAGCGGCGGCGGTCTTAATCGATGCACGCATGGTTTCGCCCATCATGTTGGCCATCATGGCCATTTGCGCGCCTTCGTCGCCCTTCATGCCGGCTGACTTGTCGAAGTCAAACCACCACTTGCCATCGGCCTTCACCACGCCGGTCGGCTGACCAGTTGGCTTGCCTTCGGCATCCGTCGCCAAGATGGTTGCGGCGGAGTCGCCGTCCATCTTCACTTCGAACTTCGCGCCGTTGACTGGCACCGGAATCGGCATTGATCCAGCTTTGCCAAACTTCATTGTGGTGGCGGTGACGACGGGCTGCATGTCTTCAACGAGCGCTGCAGCAACGCGGATCGAGATGTTGCCACCCTCGTTCGCTGAACGCATGGCGCGGACGAGCCGGAGCATCGCTCCTGGGTCCTTACTTGCATTCGGCAGGAAGGCGATGATTTCATCGGTGCTTGCAAATCCCTCGGGGGTGATTGCTGGAAACACCTTCTCGGCAGGGGCGCTCAGCTTGGCAGCTGGACGAGCCGGACGCGGAGCGCGAGGAGCCGTGGTGGCATCCGGTGCCGCTGCTGGTGGAGCTGCGGGTGGAGTTGCGCTCGGTGCGCCGTCCTGACGGAACGAAGTCTTCTTGGTCGGCGCAGTGCCGCCTTCATACTTCTTGAGCGTTTCCTTCAGTTGGTCAGCCATTTCGCCATCCGCATTCTCAATGGCCTTCTTCTGCCACTCGATCGCCTTTGCCTGGTCGCCAGATTCCCAGCACGCACGGGCCATGGTGTCCATGACCGCACCGTCTTCACCCTTGCTGGCAGCAACGGCCTGCGTGGCTACATCCATAGCGAATGAAAGATCGCGGTCAGTGACTTTCTCATTATCAAGCACGAACCACGCCATGTCATTGAGAATCATGGCGTTGTCGTTGTTGGCTGCGGCAACTTCGCGTCCGAGCTTGTAGGCGTCGGCTGGCTTCTTGGCATCGGTGAGTAGCACCTGGAACTTCTTGGCCTGCATCGAAGGCTTCGCGCCCGACGGGGCTGCGGCAATGTCTTCATCCATCATCTTGATGATGGCATCCCAATTGCCGGTCTTGCGGGCTTTCACCATGGCCTTGCGCCGCGTCATTTCCTGGCGCGGCATGGCGATTTCTTTCTCGAACTTTACTTTGTAGTCGGCAGCGTTCCATGTACCGGCAACGATCTCGGCCAGTGGCTTATCCATGTCCATCGGGCGACCAATCCACTGCACTTTGTCGTCCTTGATGACAAACGCGGTTGGAATGAAACCCTGAGCGGCGGCTTCCATGTACTGCGTGTGCGTGGAGCGATCCGGATCAGTGGCGAGGTTGTATCGCGCCTTCTGCTTCCACTCGTCGGTATCGAGGAACTTGGTGACGGTCTCCAGTTTCTCGTCGCTGATACCAATGATGACCACCGAGTCCTTGTACTTCTCAGAAACATCGCTCAGGTGCGGCATGCTTGTGCGGCATGGTCCACACCAGGTGGCCCAGAATTCCACTACATACACCTTGCCTGGTTCGAACCACTTCGGCTCGGTGCCACGCACGAACTTCTCAATGACTGGCTTTGGCGCGGCGCTGCCAATGGTCATCCACTCGGGCGCTGCGTCCGCCTTCGAGGTGTCTTGCGCCGTAGCGGCAGCGGTGCAGATGAGAGCGAACGCTGCGGCCTGCGCGGAGCGCCAGGAGAACGAAGAAAGTGTGATTTGCATGATGTTGACCTGCATGAGTGGCATCGTTGCGCCATCGGGCGCAATCGTGTCGGACGAAGATACCACTCCCGACCGGTACGCACCGCGGCAGTGGGGCAGCGGGCGTATCCTGCCGCCGCTATCTCGGCACGCCCGAGAATCTCCCGGTCACTACGCTCCGCACCGCTATGTCGAACGCTCCTACCAACGCCTCTGCCGCCCACATCATTGATGGGAAGGCCCTTTCCGAGACGGTTCGCAACAGCCTTCGTTCACGGATCGCGGTGGCGGGGCGCCCGGTTCGCCTTGACGCGCTCTTAGTGGGTGACGATCGCGCGGCGGGGATCTACGCGATGAACCAAGCGAGCACCTGCGCGGAGGTTGGCATTGAGTATGTCCTGCATCGACTTCCCGCGGGTGCGTCTGCTGATGACATTGCCGGTCGCGTATTGCTACTGAACGTCGACGATGCCGTCCGTGCATTGATGGTGCACCTGCCGCTTCCGGAAGGTGTTGACACCGAGCGCATCCAGTCGCTCATCAGCCCTGACAAGGATGTGGAAGGCGTGAACCCGGCCAATATTGGCAATGTTGTCTATGGCAGGCGAAGTCTGGTGCCGTGCACGGCATTGGCAACGCTGGAGATGATTGAGTCCACCGGCATTCAATTGCGTGGCAAGCGATGCGTGGTAGTGGGCGCAAGCAATATTGTCGGCAAGCCAATTGCGGTGCTGTTGATGCGCACCGAGGCAACGGTGTACTCCACCAACAAGTTCACTCCGGATTTGCCGGCGTTGTGTCGCACTTGTGATGTAGTCATCGCTGCGTGTGGCGTTCCGCAACTATTGAAAGCGGATTGGATCAAGCCGGGCGCAGTGGTGATCGATGTTGGCATCAATCGAATTGATGGCCCGGATGGCAAGAAGATCACTGTCGGCGATGTGGACTTTGCGGCGGTACGCGGTGTGGCTGGTTGGATATCACCAGTACCCGGTGGTGTTGGGCCCATGACTGTTGCCATGTTGCTGCGCAACGTGGTCGATGCGGCGCTTCGCTGAGCGTTGCCGCACCGGTGGGGTCATGCACAGCGTGCGCAAGACTTGCAGTAAGTGTTCGTGGGCGTCATGGGCATCGCGTGCATCACGCAAGCAGTCGAGCCGCTTCTTCATACTTTGAGCGCGTCTCGCGGAGTACTTCAGGAGGCAGCACGGGTCCGGGCGGTTCCTTGTGCCATTCGCCGCGTGCCACCCGTTCCAGTAGCCAGTTACGAAGGTATTGCTTATCGAAACTGGGTTGATCACGGCCCGGCGCATATCCAGCCACCGGCCAATATCGGCTTGAATCGGGGGTGAGGACTTCATCAACCAACATGAGTTCGGCCGTTGGTTCATGGTTTGCATCAAGTGCAAAGCCAAACTCAAACTTGGTGTCCGCCAAGATCAGCCCCCGCGCGCGTGCTCGCGCAGCGGCGGCCTTGTAGATAGTGAGCGTTATGGTTCGCAGACGCTCCGCAAGTTCACCACCAACGGTGTCGCACATGTCGGTGAAGGAGATATTTTCGTCGTGCCCCTCCGCTGCCTTGGTAGCGGGCGTGAAGATTGGCTCGGGCAGTTGCTCGCACTGACGAAGCCCGGCTGGCAATGGAATGCCACACGCCGTTCCATGTGATTGGTATTCCTGCCAACCGCTGCCCGCCAGGTAACCGCGCGCCACGCACTCCACTTGCACCACCCGCGCCGCGCGGCAGATCATGGAACGACCGGCAAGCATGGCACGATCAGCATCGCCCAGCGCCAGCAGCCGTGACACGTCCGTCGATACAAGGTGATCGGGAGCGATTCCCAGTGAGCGCAAGAAGGTGAACCACGCAACGCTGATCTCTGTCAGCAGTCGACCCTTTCCAGGTACCGGCGTGGGCATCACTACATCGAATGCACTGATCCGGTCCGTAGCGACCACCAAGAGCTGTGGGCGATCGCCCGCCTTGGTCGGAAGCGAATAGACGTCGCGGACCTTCCCTTGTCGGCGGCCCTCAAGGGGCAAGTGCGTCTCGAATACCGAGTGTGCCGTGCTGTCGGTGCCGGGGAGGGCGTTCATCCATGGCATCGTAATCACCCACGATCCCGTCAGCATTCTTGCTGCCTTTCCGCAGGCATATGTCGATCACCACTCGCTGCTCGGCTACACTCGACGAATGCTTCGTTTCACGGTGTTCGATGAGGACGGGCCGGCGCGAGATTGGCCGCTCGTCAATGCACACATTCTTGGCGGCGATAACACGGCGCTTGAGGGAGTTGTGACATTCAGCAAAGGAAAGATTGTCTGCAAGGCAGTCGATATCGCGCCTGCCATCGCTTTGTGCTTGGAGGTGAATGCCGGCAAAGCTGGCACGATGATGTTGCAGACGTGCCTCTTGGAGCAGCGCAACGAGCCGTACCGGTTGTACGAGGAACTGGCGCGTCACCGCGTGAAGATTTTTCTAGAGAAAAGTGAGAACTGGGGGTTCCTTGATCCGGCCAAGGCTCCCGAGGCGTTCGAACAGTTTGAACGCGCGCGATCCATGTTCGTCACCGGCACGGTGGATCATGAGCCCTATCGCGCGCAGGTTCATCACCGCGATGCCTTGGCGATAGCCATGGATGCCAGCGAGAAGTTGGTGATGAAGCGCACCGAGTGGATGTTGCATCGCCGCTACTCCAAGCAGGGCGCGCAACGCGCACTTGGAGTGCGAGTGCCGGTTGAGAAGGCGCCAGAATTACTGAAGTCCGCGCTCGTTCAAGACTTTGACATCTTGTCCGTGCCCACGCCGTGGCACGTGATTGAGCCCACCCAAGGTCGATTTGTGTGGGAGCAGGTTGATCGATGGATGCAGTTTGCGAAAGCAGGCAAGCGTGAACTGATTGTCGGCCCGCTTCTTGACGCCAGCGCCGCAGGAATTCCTGGCTGGGTACGCCCAATCATGGCCGATCCAGCAAAGCTGAAGGATCGGTTGCACTCATTTATTACTGAGGTGGTTACCCGCTACGCCCCGCTGAATCCGATCTGGAACATTGGCTCTGCGATCCATTTGAATGAGGCAGCCAAGCTCTCGCCAGAGGCGATGGTGCAGGCCACCCGCATTGCTGCTGTGGCGGTTCGTCAAGTGCAGAAGAACGCAAAGTTGCTTGTTGAAATTGGCGATCCGTTTGGTGACATTCCTCCGGATGCGAAC
>JBILYM010000006.1:0-22397 GCA_044377725.1 Phycisphaerales bacterium | reverse complement strand
TCCTGCAGCGTGGTGATGCGCTCGCTGAGGATGGCCACTTGGACTTCCGGAGATCCGGTGTCAGTAGCGTGGGTGCGGTTGACGCTGATGACAGCGGCTTTTTTCGTTGCGGAGATCGACATTGCTTCTGGCTTTCCTTGCTTGAATTGAGCCGCGTAGTGTAGTGAATCCGCCGCTTAACTCAAGCCGGGGGAGCGATGAGCGTTATCAGGACGGACGAAACCGCCGTATCCTTCGTTCCATCATGGCAGACGCCCCTTCCGCCGCCCCAACAGGACTTCACGGGGCGATCGCCCAATTCATCGCCGAAAGCGCCAAGATCGAGCAAGGCGGTGGTCCGTCGGGCATCGAACGGCAGCACCGGCACGGTCGATTGACGGCGCGCGAGCGCATTGCATTGCTTGTTGATGCAGGGACTGCGTTCACGGAACTGGGATTGTTTGCAGCGTGGAACATGTACCGCGAATACGGCGGCGCGCCGGCAGCGGGCGTGATCACTGGTATCGGCACTGTGCAGGGCCGGCTGGTGATGATCATTGCCAATGACGCCACGGTGAAAGCGGGGGCGTTCTTTCCGATGACCTGCAAGAAGATCATTCGTGCGCAGGTGATTGCGGAGCGCGCACGGTTGCCGCTCTTGTATTTGGTTGACAGTGCTGGCGTGTTCTTACCTTTGCAGGAAGATGTGTTTCCCGACACCGATGATTTTGGTCGGATTTTCCGCAACAACGCTGTATTTAGTGCCATGGGCATTCCGCAGTACGCCGCCATCATGGGCAATTGCGTGGCCGGCGGCGGATACTTGCCGGTGCTGTGCGACACCCTGTTGATGACCGAGGGAAGCGGCCTGTATCTGGCGGGTCCAGCATTGGTGAAGGCGGCAATCGGTCAAGAGGTTTCCAGCGAAGATTTAGGCGGCGCAGCCATGCATGCGCAGATCTCTGGAACGATCGATTTTCGTGAGAAGGATGATCCGGCATGTATCACGCGCTTGCGCAGTTTGCTGCAGGCGAGCCGCGCTGCGCTGATGGCGCCGACACCAGCGGTGACCGCTGTGCAGCCTTCGCGCGCGCCTGCTGAAGTGACTTCGGTGATTCGCGTTGAGCCCGGGCAGCAGTACGACATGACCGAGTTACTCGGCTGCCTTGTGGATGCCAACAGCATGGATGAATATCGTGCGGAATACGGGCAGTCACTGGTGTGCGGCTACGCGCGCATTGCTGGATTTGCACTTGGAATTGTGGCCAACCAGAAGAAGTTGACGCAGAAGAAGATGGCCGGCGGCAAGGCTGGTCCTTCGGTTGCCACCAATATGCCCGCGGTGATTTACGACGACAGTGCCGACAAGGCCGCGCGCTTCATTATGGATTGCAACCAGCGCAAGATTCCCATTCTCTTTGTGCACGACACCAACGGATTCATGGTTGGGCGCGACAGCGAGCAGGGCGGCATCATTCGCTCGGGAGCCAAGATGGTCAATGCCATGGCAAATTGCGTGGTTCCCAAGTTGGTCTTGATTGTTGGTGGAAGTTACGGCGCTGGCAATTACGCGATGTGTGGCCGTGCCTTCGATCCGCTGCTCACGTTGGCGTGGCCCAATGCCAAATGCAGTGTGATGGGTGCAGCGCAGGCAGCGAGCACGTTGTTGCAGATTGACCTAGCAGCGCGCGAACGCAAAGGCGAGAAGATCGACGAGGGTATGCGTGCGCAGTTGCTCGAAGCGATCACCCGCAGTTATTCCGAACAGCAGGACATCAAGTACGCGGCGAGCCGTGGTTGGGTCGACCGCATCATTGATCCGCAGCACACCCGTGACGAACTGGTGGCTGCCATCCGAGTGGCCTACCAAGCGCCAGTGGAAGCACCGTTTCGTACCGGCGTGCTGCAAACCTAAAGCAACCAAGAGGAGCGAGCCATGCGCATCGTGATCGCAACTGGTAACCCGCACAAGGTCGATGAGATTCGTGCGGTGCTTGAGCCGATGGGATTTGCGGTGGTCTCACTGCCAGAACTGGGTCGACCGGTACCAGCAGAGCCTGATGAGCCGGGGTCAACATTTGAAGAAAATGCACGAATAAAGGCTTGTTATTACGCGGCGGCGCTTGGCGAGGCGGTGCTTGCTGATGACAGCGGGCTGGAAGTGGATGCGCTGCAGGGCGCGCCCGGCGTGCATAGTGCGTACTGGGCTGGCACCGAGGGCTCGCGCGCGGACCGTGATGCACGCAACAACGCAAAGTTGGTGGGATCAATGCGCGGCATTCCGCCGGATCAACGGCGCGCGCGCTTTGTGTGCACCATGTGTATTGCTACGCCGGGCGGCATGGTGTTGATTGAGACACGCGGTGAGTTTGAGGGCGTCATCGCTGATGAGCCCCGCGGAACAAACGGATTTGGATACGACCCATACCTATGGATTCCCGAGCGAGCGATGACCAGCGCGGAGTTGTCACCTCAGGAGAAAAATTCCATGAGTCATCGCGGACGTGCAGTGCGACGCTTGGCGTATCTCTTACTTCATAAACGGATTTCCTGGTAACCAACATGCAGCGCGCAGCCACCATTCCGTTGACGACTCTGCCATTGCCATCGCAACGCTACAGTTGCCACGGTTGCGGAAATTGCTGCCGTGATTTCACAGTGCAGCTGCGCGAGGCGGATTTGGAAAAATTACGTTCGCAAGATTGGGAGCGCACGCTTGGTGATGTCACTGTTGAGTTTCGCGGTCGCCGATTTCTTGCGCAGCGCCCTGATGGCGCCTGCGTGTTTCTCATGGAGGGCGGAAAGTGCCGAATTCATGCGGAATTTGGCCTTGAAGCGAAGCCGTTGGCATGCCAATTGTTTCCATTTAACTTTGCGCCGGACGCCGGTGCTGCGCATGTTGGCATCAGTTTTGCGTGTGCAAGCGTTCTGGCGAATCAGGGCGCGCCGCTCTCTACGCACATGCGAGATGTGCGGCGCATGGCGGATGCGGTTCCGGAGTTAGTACCGGTTCGAACATTTCTTGATGACGCAACCGAGGCAACTCCGGAGGAACTTCAGTGTGTTGCCGATGCGCTGGATAAATGGATGGCGAACAGCGCAGTGCCGTTGGTTGTCCGCATCGACGGATTGGCATGGCTTGGGCAGCAACTATCCGGTGCCCGGTTTAGCAAAGTGCGCGGGGTGCGTTTGCAAGAACTGATGCAGACGCTGGTGCAAGCGCTACCGCGGGAACTTCCACTTCATCCGGTGCAGGCTTCAACGCGTGCGCAGCGGGCGACACTTCGGCAGGCGGCGTTCTTCCGACTTGAGGATCCCAAGATTGGAGAGCTTCGTCGGGTCGGCCGAGTGCGCGCGATTGTTGGTCAGTACCTGCGCAGTCGCGCATTTGCGAAGGGTGCGGGAATGATGCCGGCGATGGGGGATCGTTGGCCTTCTGCGGAATTTGCGGCTATTGATCACGTGTGTTCGCTCACGGATTCGCCGGAGTGGAATGCGTGTGAGGAACTGTTGGTGCGGTGGATGCGCGCCACCATCTTGGGCGGTCGCGCGTGGGGCAGCGGCTACTACGGGTGGACAGTTCCTGCAGGAATTCAGGCGTTGGCGTTGAATGTGGCGTGCGCTTGTTGGCTGGCTCGTGCGCATGCTGCCGCCTTCCGTCGTACTGAGCCATCGCTTGAGGACCTGCGCGCGGCGATCGGTCGGGTCGATCGCGCGTGTGGTCGTGCGCCGTGGCTGGGTAGCCGTGCCGAAGCAATGCGTATGCGATTTCTGCGCGTTGATGACGGACTACGCCGGGTAGCTGCGGCGGCGCTACTCAACTTGGATTGACGGCGGGCTCCCGTCGGCGCATGCGATACCAAGAAATCACCAGCGGCAGCGAGATGAGCCCCAGCGGAATGGTGGTGAACATTTCGCCAAGACTCTCCAGTAGCGCCAGTTGCTTGAATCCGCCATCGGCGTGTGAAACATCGATACCACCGCCTGCCATCCAGTTAGCAACCAAGACCGTGGTGGCCTCACGGAATCCGATGCGTCCAAAGGGATTGAGCATGACAGCAATGGCTGCTACCCCAAGTACAGTCACGGTTGCAAAGGAAAGTCCAAGCTCAAGAATTTCCGCGGCGCACCACATGCGCACGATCCACAGAAGGACTTCAACAACCCGCAGGATGGTGCCAATCCAATAGGTGCTCGGCGTGGTGAGCATGCGGGTCCACTCACCGAAGCGACGCGTGATGATCGGTAAGTGCGCAAGCCGCTGCAACGCGAATCCGCCGATGGCAAGCGCAACCAATACCAGCGCGGCCCAGCCAAACCCGGGGACAGGAATGATGGCAGTCGCTGCGATGACTGCACCGAGAGAAACCAACACCACCAGCGTCACCGCAATAAACCACGCGGTGGCCTGCATAAATGTCAGGCGGTTGGCAAGCAGCGCGTAGGCATAACGCACCGGAATTCCCAGGCGCACCGGGAAGAAATTGCTGGTGGCAGTCACGAATGTCAGCCACTGAATCTCCATGAATCCCAGGCGCCGCACCGGAGCCAACACCATCCAGAACAGTGCGCCGTCGATGATCAAACTCACCGCGGTGGTCAGCGCAATGCCGATCACCAGCCACGGGCGTTGCTGCCATGCCGCGCGCACGCTTTCAAGAATTCCAGCACGGGTTGGATCGGCAGCTACGTCGATGGCGCCTTTCACTACCCATGCCACCAATGCCAGGCCAACCAGGAATCCCACCGCCTGCATGGCCGCGCGCTTGGGCGCAAGGAACCGTTTCATCATGGCGCGGAAGCCAGTGAGTTCAGTGGGCTGCTCGTTCATTGCTGGTGGTGACCTATGGCGTGTGGCGCGCGGGTGCGGAGGCGTTCGCGCACTATGACCCACAGCGCACGGACGCCATCCGTCCAGCGGATCTTCTTTCCTTCGGCAAAGGTACGTGGTGAGTAGTGCACGGGCACTTCCGCCACGCGGATCTGTGCACGCGCCAGCGCGGCGGCAATCTGTGGTTCAATGCCAAAGCGCTCTTCAGAGAGCCAGGGCAGCACTGTTCGCAATACTGGGATGCGGAGCAGTTTGTAGCAGCACTCCATGTCATGCACGCCCAGACCGGTCGCTTGGTTACTTATCCATGTGAGTGTGCGGTTCGCGAGCGCGTGCATGTGGCGGTACCCGGTGCGCGTGGTACCAGTTCCCCAGCGATTTCCAAAGACAGCGCCAATGGACGGAGTGCTGAGCGCCGCCAGCAGCGCGCGGAAATCAGCAGGGTCATATTCAAGGTCTGCATCCTGCACCAGCATGGCATCGCTATCAGTGGCGCGGGTGAGTACCGCGCTACATCCCGTCATGAGAGCCGCACCTTTACCACGGTTGTGCGGGTGAACGATGAGCTGCACCGCACCACCCGCGCGTCCGGCGCACTGCACGGTTGCCTGTGCTGCTTCTGCGCGGCTGCCATCATCAACCATGATCAGTTGCACGCTCCAGCCGGTAGGCATGGGTGCCGAAAGTACGCGGTGAACAATCTCTCCAAGGGTTGATCCCTCGTCAAAGACAGGCATCACCACATAAAGAATTGGCATGCTCAGAGCAGTCCTGCGCAGCGCGTCAGGATTGCTGCTCCGGTTTACCGAGCGAAGCGCGCATGCTGGTATCGGCCATGATGTTCTGCATCTTGTAGTAGTCCATCAAGCCAAGATTGCCGCTGCGCAACGCTTCGCTGATGGCCTTGGGAATCTCTGCTTCGGCCAACACCACCAAGGCGCGGTTCTTCTCTGCCTCGGCTTGATGTTCGGCTTCCAGCGCCACTGCTAGCGCGCGACGCTGCTCGGCTTGTGCCTGGAATCGCTTGGTGTCAGCCTCGGCCTGCGCGGTTTGCAGATTGGCACCGATGTTCTCACCGACATCAATATCAGCAATGTCAATGGAGAGAATTTCGAACGCGGTGCCGGAGTCAAGACCCTTGGCAAGCACAGTCTTGGAAATCTTGTCCGGGTTCTCAAGAACGCTCTTGTGGTCCTCGGCGCTACCGATGGTGGAGATGATGCCTTCACCCACTCGAGCGATGATGGTCTCTTCAGTGGCACCACCGACGAGCCGTGCAATGTTCGTTCGCACGGTGACGCGGGCGCGGGCCTTCAACTGGATGCCGTCCTTCGCTACGGCGTCGATGGTCTGACGCCCCGACTGCACGCTCGGGCAATCAATGACCTTTGGGTCAACGCTGGTCTTGACGGCGTCAAGAATGTCTCGACCCGCCAAGTCAATCGCAGTGGCGCGGTCCCACGGCAGGTCGATCTTGGCCTTGTCAGCGGCGATCATCGCGCGCACGACGCGCTCAATGTTTCCGCCGGCAAGGAAGTGACTCTCCAATTGATCTGAATCGATGTCCAAGCCGGCCTTCTTGGCGGAGATTCGGTTGAAGACGATCTCGGTGGGCGAAACCTTGCGCAGGCGCATCATCACTAGTTTCAGCAGGCTGACGGGCGCTCCGGAGAGCCACGCCTGCACCGCGAGCTGGATGTATTGACTGATGACGATCAGCATCACAAAGCCGATCAGGCCCACGATGGCCAACACCACCCAAAAGATGATGTTGAAGTTGCCGCTGGTAGCCGGGGCGACCTGTGCAAGCAAAGTGAATCCAGTTCGAATTGCGGGTTCCGTAGTCATGCACGGATGTTAGCCGCGCGCTCGTACCACCACTCGGTCCCCGGTTGATTCGACCACCGTCACAGTGGCCCCAATGTCGATCATGCCCATTTCTGCAGCCGCTTCCATGCGCAGGTCGCCGAAACGAACGAACCCGATGGGCCGAAGCGGCGTGAGTGCTACGCCCTCGGTTCCTACGGCTACTGGGCCGGCAGCGACCTTCATTGGTTGCACGCCTTCCGAATCGGCGTCAGTATTTCCAAGCACCATCCGGCGCGCGATCGGCGTGCGCGTCCATAATTTGAATCCGAGCACCACTGCAAACGGTGCTCCCGCGGAGTAGGCGAGGAGCGCCGCGAAACCCCACAACATGCCGTGCATGAAGAATGTGATGATTGATGCCACCAGGCAACTTGCAGTAGCGACTGCCAGCACACCGCCGGTTGGAATAAAGAGCTCCAACACACCCAACACCACCGCTACGGCGAGGAGTATGAATCCTGCAGCGATCCACACGGAGGAATCACCGGTGGCAGTGGTGTCAGCTAACAGAGCAATGGACGCGTAGGAGGTCATTCGTTGATTTGTTCCACATCAAGAGCGTACGGGGTGGAGCGCACCACCACGATCTGTGCGCCTGACGGGATGATCGGACCGATGGCCTGCACATCCATCAGTACGCCATTGAATTCAGCCTTTCCGACGGGGCGCAGTGGCGAAACAGCGACTCCCTGCGCGCCGACCGATACCGCCCCCGATGCTGGCACAGTGGTGGATGGTCCAAGACCGCCCGTGGTCGTTGCAAGGATCGCTCCATGCAGCAGGCGTGACTGTGGCAGAACCCGCAACAGCGCCCACGCAACACCGATCGCCAGAATGCCGCCGCCAGCGACGATGCCGATCGCAGTTGCCAGGTCATCGCGACCTTCAGGTGTGGCAAGCGGTGCATCAAGGAAGCCCACCACCAGCCCCACCAATATGCACGCGCCGCCCAGGAACCCCACGATTCCCACCCCGGGAATCAGGAAGATCTCTATCAAGACCAGTGCGATACCCAAGACCACGATCATCAACGGCCACCAACTGGTAACGCCCGCAAATGCAGGCGCGCCAACCAAGAGCGCCAATGCCAAGGCGGCAGCTGCTCCAAACCAGCCGATCCCGGGAGCGGCAATCTCAATCAAGAATCCACCCAGTAGCACCACTACCAAGATCAGCCGCACTGGCCAACTGGTGAGGAATCGCACCAGTGCATCGCCGACGTTTTCGTCGAGTCGTTGCAGCGATGTCGCGCCGAAGTACGTGGAAAGCTCAGCATCCGTTCCAATTTCGCGGTCAGCAAGTCCAAATGCGATCGCTTCCGGTGCGTATGTCACCAGTAGTTCTTCTGCACCATCGACCTGTGCCACCACGCGCCACTCCTGGGCCGTTGCCGCCGTGAGCCGCTCGCGCACCGGCGGGCGCGTCTGCTGGTCTTCCACCATGACATCGCGCTCCTCAGCGTTGCGTGGGCCGTCATCGTTACGGCGCCGCAGTGATAGATCAACGAACGGAATGGTTGCCGCGCCAGCCGCAATGGCGTCCCGTTGTGTGCCCGCACTTCGCATGGTGGGAGGATCGGTCCCGAAGGCTTCGCGATACTCCGGGCGCCCAACAAAGATGCGCGCGTTGCCGTTTGCATCCGGATTCACTCGCTCCAGGAGCCACACTTCATCAGGCGCACTGACGAATGCGCGCACAAGATTTTCGTCGTAGCCGCGCCGTCGTGCGCTGTCGACCACTTCAGCCAACACCGGCGCTTCCATCTTGGCGCGTTCGGCGGTTGGCAAAGGCTGTAATCCCATGCCGGGAATTACCGCAATCGGGGCAGCGTCGCCAAACGCGGCGCCTGGCGAAACGATGATGCCGCGGCAAGCAAGCGCGATGATGGCGCCGGCGCTGTACGCCTTGGGATGTATCCACGCCCAGACCGGGAGCGGCGCGCGATCCTTCAGAAAGAGGCACAACTCAAGCGTGGCGTACATGTCGCCGCCAGGCGTATCAATCTCTAGGACCGCAGCATTGAACCCACTCGCCGCTGCTTCAGCGATACGCCGCTCGACGCTGCTGCGCGTCATGGCGTCAATCTCCCCGTGCACAGTGATCACGGCCAGCCGCGTTGCCTGCCGCCATGCCGGCACGGCAACGGCCTCCACGGGTACCTGTGCATTTACAAACGTGGCGAGCAGTGCAGCCAGCACGACACACTTTGCAGCAATGAACCGGCTGTGAATGACGTCCCCTAAGTGTTGCATGAGATCGGTACAGGATATCCCGACCAAGTTGCACAACGCCCGACCAAGTTGCACGAAGCCCGACCAAGTTGCACGAAGCCCGACCAAGTTGCACGAAGCCCGACCAAGTTGCACGAAGCCTGACCAACTTGCACCGCGGCCGGCCCCAAAGTACCGCGGCCAGCCTAAAAAGCACCGCGGCCGGCGTTGCGTGCCGGCCGCGGGAAAGGTCGCATTTCAACTCAACAATCAGTCCCAGGAAACGAAATCTCCGCCGCTGAAGAGATCTACGGTAATGATTCCAGTGGAGGTAGTGTTGGACGAGGTCTTCTGGATCCAGAGGACGCTGTCAACGTTCTTCTTGCCACCGGTCTGGCAGCCAGTGTCATTCTTAAAGATGTTGTCCTGCGAGAGAGTGCTGATCACCAAGTCTGCTGGTCCACCGCTGCAGGCGGCCTGTGCAAGTGGCTTTACATTTTCTGGGTACGAGGTACGCCCGTACTCAATGTGGTTGTCGTTGTAACCGATGTTGCCGTCCCACTCCTTGGTACCACCGTGAATCAGCAGCGTCTTGGAATTGGTGTAGTCATCGCCAGTCACTGCGCCGGCCTTGGGACCGCGGTTGCCGAGGATGGCGAACCGTGAATTGCCGGTATTCTTCCACTCCGTCTTGCGACGCGCGGTGGGGTCGATCGGCATGGTGGAATACGAGGTGTTGCTCTGCACGAGCAGGTCGGCCTTGAAGCCCGTTCCCGCTCCGGGATCCCAGTACACATCGTTGGCTGGCTTGATCTGGTTCATGTTGTAGGTGGCGCAGGGAATCACCTTGGCGTTGATTTCTGCGGGAGACACCATGATCTGAGCATTGACGTATCCACGGCCGAGCATCGATCCGTGCAGGTTGGCGTGATTGTTTTGAATCTCGTCAATGTCGCCACGGCCGGGCACTGCGCCGACGCGGTTGATTTCGCCTGGCATCGGCAAGATGCCCTGCGAATCGTTGGCGGCGGTGAGCCAACCTTGGTGAATCTGCTTGACCTGCGTTCCGTCCTTCACCTGGCGTGCCGTGGCGCGAGCCTTGGCAAGTGCCGGGAGCAGGAGACCCAGGAGCAGTGCGATGATTGCCATCACGACGAGCAGTTCAACGAGGGTGAATCCCTTGTTCTGGTTGCGGTTCTTCATGTGAGTATTTCTCATGTCAGGGTGTGAGTAATTGAATGACGAGAGGAGTTGGTTACTGATTGTCAAGCCTGTCCCAGGTGGGGATGGCAATCCATTTGGTGGCGCCGTTGGGATGGATTCCCAGCATGGTGTCTCCACCGGCCCATGGCTGCGGTGCATTGCTCGCGTTCACGTCAACGCATCCATTGCCGGTGAACTCGTTCGGCGTGGTTCCGCCGCAAGCAAACAGGTTGTCCTTGGTCAGGTTGCCGCCGTTGTAGGTGCCGCACTCATAGAACACGCCGTCGGGGCGGAAGGTTTCCACGAACTCCATGTGGGTGTCACCAAAGCAGACGTTGCCTTCCCAACTCTTCTGGGGTCCGTGCAGGCGCAGGGTTGGGCTCTGCTCGTATTCGTCACCAGTGACTACGCCGTTCTTGCAGCCGCGGGTGGACATATGCGGGCGCGATGAATCGAGGTTGTTGCGCCAGTGCTGCTGCTTGCGCAGGCCGCACAGGATCAGGTGGGCAAACGACGTGTGGCACTCGTTGGTGCCGACGGCGCCGTCAATCTTTGCTTGCATATTGGGATCCCAATAGCTGTCGGCTGCGGGGCGGTATGCGCCGTAGTTGTAGTTGGTGTACGCCTTGACGATCGGGTTGACCTCGGTGGCGCCGTACAGGATGTCGGTGTTGAAGAGCTGCTGCGCAACGCACGCCGAAAACAGATTCTGCGTCTTGTTCTGCGCGAAGTCCTCTTCGCCTTCGCCGGGGATCTGCTGACCGCCGTAGGCAAGGCGATTGATGAGACCCGGGGTAGGCATCTTGCCGCCCTTGCTCTCGTTGGCACGACCAACCATCGCGGTGTGGATCTGCTTGATCTGATTGGAGTCTTTGACGGTCTTGGCGGTCTGCTGCGCCTTGGCCAAGGCCGGGAGCAAGAGACCAACGAGCAGGGCAATGATGGCCACGACCACCAGCAACTCGACGAGCGTAAATGCGCGCTTCTTCATGTTCAGTAACTCCTAAGAGACGATTCGGAGAGAACAACGACTTCAATACCCAAGTGCTCGCACGCGCGAGCAATGATGCCGACGAGGCATCTACAGAGGCAGGTTCAGAATGCGCGTTGGAGGGATCGCCTGAGCTCAGGCCGCCTGGCGTTGAAATCGCGGGTAGGCGATCAGCAACGTGTGGGCGATCCGACACCCGATCGCAAGGCGATCGTTTGGCGGGGTATGGCTCAGGCGTCTGGGGTTACCGTGTCAGTCCGGCGATGCGGGGCACCTCTCATGCGGCGCAGGTATGGCATCAGTTCATGTTCCGTAAAGTCCGCACGTGAGTGTGTGGACCGTTCTGCCAAGCAGAACGCGGGGGATGCCGCAGTCGAGAGGTGAGCGCTTTGGGCTCCAGGCGCGTCGGGATGTCGAGCAGGCAGGGCAATCGCTCTGTCTGTCCAGTAGGAAGATACGGCGCGCGGGTCCGGAGTGTTGGCATGTCGTTCGTGTGAATCTTCAGAATTTTGATTTCCGTAGTTCCAATAAGCACCCACGCGCTCGCAAGCGGTTCCCTCATTAGGATGCCCACATGACCTTTGAACAGCAACTCGCCGCCCTCGGATTGACCCTGCCCCCTGCGCCGAAACCAGTGGCGGCCTACATCCCAGCGGTTCGTACCGGGAATCTGATCTACGTGTCTGGGCAGCTTCCAATGAAGGACGGCCAGTTGATGGCCACCGGACCGGTCCCTTCGGTGTGCTCGTTCGAGGCGGCACATGCGGCGGCGCGGCAGTGCGTGCTGAATGGACTCGCCGTGATTGGCGACCAGATCGGCGGCGACTTTTCCCGCGTGGTGCGGATCGTGCGCGTTGGAGCCTTCGTGCAATCGGACAACGGTTGGACCGATCAGCCAAAGGTGGCAAACGGCGGTAGCGAACTCCTGCAGCAACTCTTTGGCGAGGCAGGCCGACATGCCCGCGCTGCTGTCGGCACGAACGCTCTGCCACTCGGGGCGAGCGTGGAGATTGAGATGCTTGTTGAAGTGCGTTAAGCCGCGGTGACTATCACGCGCCGTGGCGCCTGCCGATTACTTACCGCCGCGCATCATCAGTGCCACCACCAGCAGATTGCCGATCACGCTCACTGCCAGCAGTCCGAGCACAATGATGCCCACTGGTGTTGACCATAGGCTTGGTGCTCGCGGCATGGAAGCGATGACTACTTCGTCGGTTCCAGTGGCTCCCAAAGAATTCATGCCAGAGATGGGGCTATCGAGTTTGGGTCGCGCGTGGACCGGAGCATCGCCCGCCGCCACCAGGTCAAGATCCTCAATGAGGTCGGCCGCGGAGTGATACCGTTCGCGTTGATCCTTGGCCATCATCATTTCAATGACCATGGAGAGGCCACCAGAAAGATTGGGTGCAATCTGATCGGGCGGAATCAGTGCATCCCGCAGGTGTTTCTGCATCACCTCCTTCGGCGCTGTTCCGTCAAATGGAACGCGACCAGTGACCATGTGGTACAGCGTGGCGCCGAGACCGTAAATGTCAGTGGCTGGCGTTACATCGCGCGCGCGGATCTGTTCCGGCGAGATGTAGTACGGAGTGCCGAAGATTTTGCCCTTTTCCTCAGTGATTGCCGCAGCGTCATCGCCCGCGCGGGCCAAGCCGAGGTCGGCCAGTTTCACCACGCCAGCCTTGTTGATCATCAGATTCTTTGGTTTCACATCGCGGTGAATGAATCCCTTGGCGTGCGCGTGTTTCAGCGCGCTAGCTGCTTGCCGAGTGATGTGAATCGCTTCCATTTCTGGAATGCGTCGCTTCACAGTGATGCGGTCGAACACGGTGTCGCCGTCGATGTACTCCATCACAAAGAAGTACTCGCCACCGGGCGCACGACCCACGTCATAGGCGGCCACGATGTTGGGGTCATTGAGTTTGGCCGCCGCTTTGCCTTCTTTGTAAAATCGGTCGATGTACTGAGCGTCCGAGGCAAACTTCTTTGGAAGCAGTTTGATGGCCACCAGTCGATCAAGGCTGAGTTGCTTGGCCAACACCACGGTGCCCATGGCGCCCGCGCCGAGCTTCTTCATGACCTCATATCCGGGGATGGACAGCGCAGCCGTGACGGCGGGCGCAGCCATGCTTGAGCCGGACTTGGACGATGGATCTTCCTCTTCGCCGATCCAACCACGGAGCGTTTCGATCTGCTCAGCAGTGAGCACGCCGCGGCCAGTAAAGACGCGAACAAATTGCGCGGCGCGTTCTTCCTTGGGAATTTGCTTGAGTACCTCAAAGGCGGCAAGCACTTGGTCGCGCGTTGCTAACCCGCGCTCGACCGCGGCACGACCGATGAGTGTCTCAATGGAATGCCGGGCATTTGCACCGGACATGGTGGTGCCGAGGCGGGCGCGCTCCGCAGGATCCGGGGTGCTGGTTGGCTTGGGGCGGGAGTCGGACATCGTCGAACAGTTCGCATGCGGTGCAATGGGGTTGCTGCCGGGGTGCGAACTATACTTCTATTTCCTTGCACGCCGCGCAGCGTCGAACCATGCACCCACGCGACGACACTGCCATGGCGGACTTGACAGTTAATTCCAACGTTATTTTGGCGAGTGGCTCACCACGTCGCCGCGAACTGCTCGCTGCTGCGGGTGTTGCATTTATGGTGATGATTCCGGCAATTGATGATGCCGATGCCCCTGCCGACGGCCGCGATCCGGAACGATTCGTGATGAGTTTGGCGTGGTTTAAGGCGCGGCAGGTACTTGCAGACGCGGCCGTCCGATTCGCTAGCGCCGGTCCGCGTTGGATCCTTGCGGCCGACACGATGTGCGTTGCTGGCGGAGCGGTGATCGGCAAGCCTGCCGATGCCCAAGATGCAGCGCGGATGGTGCGGGGCTTTGTTGGTGCTACTCACGAGGTTGTCACCGGGATGTGTGTGCTTGACCGGCGCAGTGGTGGTCGACGGATTTTTGTGGACACGGCGCGCGTGACACTTGGTGACCTTTCCGATGCGGCGATCGCTGACTACGCGGCAAGTGGCGCATGGCGTGGCAAGGCTGGCGGTTACAACTACGCTGAGCGCGTGGCAGCTGGTTGGCCACTGCAGTGTGTCGGCGATCCAGAGACAGTCATGGGTCTTCCAACACGGTTGGTCCTGCCGGCACTTGGAATGAGAGGCGCATCATGAGTGAATCAATCCGATCCGGTGACAGTACCGGAGTGTCCGTTGCTGCAGCGTCCGGGCCGCTGCATCGGGCGCTGGCACCGTTGGCGCATGTGGCAGCATTTGCTTACGGAATGGGTGTGAGCGCTCGCAATTCACTTTGGGATGCAAACATCCGAACCCCGACATCCGTTGGAATTCCAGTGATCAGTGTTGGAAATGTTTCGGTGGGCGGCACGGGAAAGACGCCGTTTGTTCGCTGGTGTGTTGAGGCGTTGCAGGCGTCCGGGCATCATCCAGTGATTGCGCTGCGCGGCTACGGGGCGCGTGATGGATTTTCCGATGAAGCGGAAGAGTTCCGAGCGATGCTCCCCGGAGTGCCAGTGGCGGTTGGTGCGGATCGCGTGGCATCCATAGCGCGTGCGCGCGCAGTAGATCAACGTATCGATTGTGCGGTACTTGATGACGCATTTCAGCATCGAAAGATTGCTCGCAACTTAGACATTGTGCTGGTGGATGCTGGAAGACCCGCCATCAACGGCGCGCTGTTGCCCGCGGGTTGGCTTCGCGAGCCAGCGCGCGCACTGCGCCGGGCCAGCATGGTGATTGTGACTCGCGCCACGTGTATCGATCCGATCCTTGCAGCGCAGATTGAGCGTCTACATGGCGCGCCGCCTGCGGCGTGGACGCGTCATGCGTGGACGCGTGTGGAGCGCTTTGGCGCTGGTGGTCGGGATATGCCATTGGCGGCGCTTGATGGCGCGCACTTGGTGGTGGCGACGGCGCTGGCGCGCCCGGAGGCGTTCGTGGCTGATGTGGCAGCGCATGGTGGACGCATCGCGGGCGATTTCCGGTTTCGTGATCATCACGCGTTTACTGTTCATGATGTGGAGACGATCGCCGCGCGGGCTCGTACCACGGGCGCGGCGGTCATCTGCTCGGGGAAGGACTGGGCCAAGCTTGCGCGGCTGGTCCACGATTCGGCTGGGGTGGAATGGCTGATTGTTCGGGCTGGGATGGCATTTTTGGGTGGTGAAGCAGGGGTCCGGGCGGCGCTGTCTGGCGTTGTGCCCGGTCCGACACGCCGATAACCATTGCATTGTGGTGGATACGCGGGGGATAAGGTTGTCAACTGCAACGTTGCACAACCCTTTAATCTGCCAACACTTGCGCCCTCCGGCATCTTGACTCGATGTGTCATTCGGCGCATACTGCGCACTCTCGTTGGGCGGCGAAGCCCCGAGACCGCACATCAAGCAGGAGCCACCACATGTCCACCGTCACCAAGAAAGAACTGATTGAACGGCTTGCCGAACAGTCAGGACTCAAGCGACAAGATGTGCGTCAAGTGGTTCAAGGGTTTCTTGATGAAGTCATCAATGAGCTCGGCAAGGGAAATCGGCTTGAATTCCGCGACTTTGGCATCTTTGATGTGCGCGAGCGCGCCGAGCGCGTGGCGCAGAATCCCAAGACGCTTGAGCGCGTGATGGTGCCTGCGAAGCGCACCGCCCGTTTCCGCGTTGGGCGGTTGATGAAGCAATGCGTCGACCAAGAGTCGACAGTTCCAGTGCTCGCTGGTAGCGCATCCGGAGCCGAGTAATCCGACGCGCACCGCGCGGTGAAACGCGCACCTGAGGAGCAGCACACATGGAAGATCAGTCAGGTTTCAACGGTCGCCCTGGCGATCGTTCCTCTCGTCGCCGCGACGCGGTACGCAGAACGGTTTCCGATCCCACCGAGGTAGCTCGGCTGTTCTCAGCATTGCCGCCGGCTGCGCCGGAGGCGGAGATGAGTTTGTTGGGGGCAATGATCGTCGATCCAAAGATGATCGCTGATGTGATTGGAATTGTCAGCCAGCCCGATGACTTTGCCAAGGCGGGACACGGCACGATCTTCCAACACATGGTGGCGCTGTACGACGCCACGGCGACCATGGAAATCGTTTCGCTGGTGCAACGACTCAAGGATCACGGTGTTCTTGATGATGTTGGTGGTGCGGCGTATCTGATGGACTTGGCCGAAGGCGTTGCTACCGCCGCCAATGCAGCGGAGTACGCGCGTATTGTTCGTGAGAAAGCAACGCTGCGCGAACTGATTCGCGCCGCCGGGGAAATTTTGGTTGATGCGCATCAATCACGACAAGATCCGATCATCACGCTTGGTGAAGCAGAGTCACGCATCTTTGCGATCGCGCAGCGCCGTGAAGCGCGTGCAGCTTCCACTTTGCGCGAATTGCTAGACGAAACCATCCGGACGCTTGAGCAAAACGAAGGCAAGCACGTGACGGGTGTGCCCACCGGTTTCGATGAACTTGATGAGATGCTCAGCGGTCTGCAGCGCGGCGAAATGATCATCTTGGCGGCGCGCCCATCGATGGGTAAGACTGCGTTTGCCCTCAATATGGCGGAGAACATGGCGGCCGCTTCCAATGGAGTGGCGTTCTTCAGTCTGGAAATGGGTAAGCAGCAGCTGGTGCAGCGCATCTTGTGCGCCAAGGGCGGCGTGGATGGGCAGAAACTCCGCAAAAACATGCTGTCGCGCGAGGAATGGCGGCGCATCATGGGTGCGTGCGACGGCCTGAAGAATTCTCCAATATTCATTGATGACACGCCCGGTTTGACGCTCCTGCAGATGCGCTCCAAGGCGCGGCGCATGAAGGAGAAGCATGGAATCGGCGCAGTGGTGATCGACTACCTGCAGTTGATGAGTTCCGGCACGCGCGTGGAGAGTCGCCAAGTGGAAGTGAGTGAAATCTCCCGTGGTGTCAAGGCAATGGCACGCGAACTTGACGTTCCGGTGGTGTGCCTGAGCCAGCTCAATCGCCAAGCGGAAGGCCGCGAGGGTCATCGCCCACGTATGAGCGATCTCCGTGAATCAGGATCCATTGAGCAGGACGCGGACGTGGTGATGATGTTGCACCGCGAGGCGTACTACCACAAGTCCGATGCCAACTGGGTGGAAGCGAATCCGCTGAAAGCCAACGTTGCTGAGGTGATTGTTGCCAAGCAGCGAAACGGTCCAACTGGAACCGTGGAACTCCTGTGGGACAGCAGTTCCACGGCGTTCCGCAACCTAGTGCAGCATGGATCTGCGCGTGGTGTTGAGTATGCGGGCCGTTCGGATGGCGGCGCGGACTACGGAGATCTGCCCGGGTGACCGAGGCCGATGCAAGGGAGCGGCGGGGAGTGCGTTCATCTACTGCAATGCCAGAGGATGGTCCAGTATCAGCCGCGGTTCTTGCCCGTGCTGCGGGTGGCGACGATGCTGCATGGCGCATCTTGGTGGGCGAATACTCCGGTCGTGTGTACGGCTTGTTGCGCTCGCAGGGCGCTGACCCGGAACTTGCCGAAGAGATCACCCAGTCTGTTTTTTGCACCATTGCAGCCAAACTGGTTGACTACGTTGAGGGTGGGCGCTTTGAGAGTTGGCTGTTTCGGATTGCCGTGAATCGCCTGCGCGACGATGCCCGACGCAAGCGCCGCCACGCGAAGCCCGCCGGAGCAAACGAGGTGCTTGAGGGGCTGGCGGGCGCGGCTCCGGATCCGAATGCCGGTCGTGCCGCAGCCGAGGAAATCGGGGCGCTCCGAGCCGCCGTGGAGCGGCTTTCCGCCTCCGACCGGGAAGTGATTGACCTGCGCCATGTTGGGGGTATGAGCTTCAAAGAGATGGCTTTACACCTTGGGGAACCACTGGGAACCTTGCTCGCCCGGCATCACCGGGCGTTGGCAAAATTACGTGGATTCCTGGAGGGGACGGCGGCTGAGGCGGGTCGAACCCCGGAGGGTCGACCATGAATGGGGTGCATACAGCGAATAACCGGATTATCCGACCTGCGGGCCTTTCCGCAGTGCAATGCGCGCCGGGTGGCGGGCGTTTGATAGGAGGAACAAGCAATGAGTGACATCTACAACGATTCCCATGACCGCGATGAACGCCATGATCAGCATGGCCTCCCCGCCGATGCAGCACTGAACGCCATCGCCGCTCGTCTTGAGTTGTCCGCCGCTTCCTACGCTGCGGAGCGTCCCGGGCTGGCTGATCGAGTCTTTGCACGCAGCGTCACGGAATTGCAATCGAACCAGTTGCCCGCAACGCTGGCATTTGTGGGCGCACGAACACGGCGTTGGGCGTTGGCTGCTGCAGCGATTGTGATGTTGGCTGGATCAGTGGCGATCTTTGTCTTTGGTGGCACACCTCCGCGCGCGCCCAACATGATGACTGCGCGCGCCGTTGAACTCACGCCGATGAGTGGATCAGAGGCGCTGCTGGTGGCGTTCATTGATAGCGACACAGCGCTTGGCGCCACGGATGGAGGGAGCGCATTCGATGCGAGCGCCATCGGCTTGACGACTGGGCGCTCAGTGGATGATGTCACCGTTGAACTTGATGAGTTGCTCGCCGCTGGAGGCAAGCGATGAGCGGCGGCATGTTGACGCGGAGCAATGCATGTGCATGCAATCCGCGCGGATCACTGATGACTATCGCCGCGTGCTGTGCCGCGTTGGTGTTTGGCATGACGTCGTGGTCGGATGACAGCGTGAGCGTGGCAAAGGATGGCGCAGTGCAGAAGCAGCCGAGCGAGCCACGACGTGGCGACGCCATGCGTTGGCGCCCCGATGGCCCGATGCCTCCGGAAATGATTGAGCGCGTGATCGCCGTGGCGCGCGATGTTTCGCCGGAGCTTGCCACACAGTTAGCCGAGCAATGCACCAAGTCGCCCGATGAAATGTCGCAAGCGATGCGGCAGAGTGCTCGTCGGTTGGTGGCGTTGGCAGTTCTGAAGGAACGCAACCCGGACCTCTATGCCATTCGCGTAGAAGACGTGCGGCTACAACTGGAGCTGCGAACACTTGGTGACGCGTACCGCGCTGCTCAAGCGGCGGGCGACGCAACCAAGTCAGCGGCGCTCGGCGTGCAGATTGCAGCAAAGGTTCGTGCGCAGGTGGATATCGATCTTAAAGCACGCGCCCAAGAGTTGTTGGCCCTTGATGAGCAGATGAAGGCCATGCGTGATGATCTGGTGAAAGATCAGCGCAACACCGACGCCCGAGTCACCGAGCGCACTGACGCTGTGAAGAACGGCCAGCCGATTCAAGAACGCGGGATGTTTGGGGAGGGCGGGGCCGGTGGTGGCGGCGGTGAACGGCGTGGCAAGCCGCGTCCGGAGCAACCTGCTGCCGCGAAGCCCTGAAATTCGTAGACTGCAAGGGTGGAACTTTCACAGCGTCGTTGGGCTCGCGTTGGCTGGTGGACCCTCGCGTTCGTGGTGGGGCTGTGTGTCTTGGCGACACCGTGGAGTTTCGGTTCCGTGCGTGTTGGGAAAATTGACGCTCCGCGTTACGCGGCCTCAAATCTTGAATTGAATTTGTTGCCGCCGTACTGGCACTCCTTGCCGGCCGATGATGCGGCTCGCATTGAACGAGTGGCGGCAACGACGGCGTACGTGCCGGGGCGAGTCCTGGGTACGGATGCACTGGGTCGCGACGTACTGGCGCGCGTGTTGGCTGGTGGCATCTTTAGTATGGCGATCGGTTTGTCCGCGGCGATGGTGGCGGTAGTGATCGGCACGCTGTGGGGTTCGCTGGCAGGATTTGCGGGCGGACGATCCGACGCCATCCTGATGCGGACGGTGGATGTTCTGTACGGGCTGCCTTCGATCTTGCTGGTGGTGCTTCTGGCAGTTGCTGTCGATGGGATTGTTGGTCGTGTTGGCAGCACACTGTCGCCCGGGGCTTCGCAATTGGTGGGCTTGGCAGTGCTGTTGGTGGCGATCGGCGGAACCAGTTGGCTGACCATGTCACGCGTGATTCGCGGGCAAGTGTTGAGCCTGCGCGCGCAGCCATTCATGGAGTCGTGCCGCGCGGTTGGAGTGCCGCCGCTCCGGCAATTCCGCGTGCATATATTGCCGAATTTGGTCGGTTCAATGGTGGTGTATGCCACGTTGACTGTGCCCTCGGCGATCCTCAGCGAGAGCTTCTTGAGTTTCCTTGGTATCGGCGTGCGCGAGCCGGTGCCGAGTTGGGGCAATTTGGCAAGCGCTGGACTTTCGGAGGTCAATCTCGTCACCAGCCGGTGGTGGCTACTCGCGGCGCCGTGTGCGCTGATTGCGCTGACATTGGTAGCGCTGAATTTCATCGGCGATTCGCTGCGGGCGCGCTTTGACCCGACCGCCATGCGTTCGCGTTGGTGATTACCCGTCAATAATGTGTGCTTGCGCGTGCATGGTGGTGCATGGTTGTGCATGACCGCACGGTCGAACCTGCAGCAGTTCCGCTACGCTGCGCGGTCTCAGAGGTAATCCATGCAGAATCGATTCGGAATCAAAGACTTCGTGTTTCTGGTTGTGCTCCTTGCAACGCTTGGAAGCGTCTGGCTTTCCATGGTGCAGAAGACGCGGATGGAACTTGCCCAACAGGGCCTGTCCGCCAAACTTGCGGATATTGAGCAACAGGTGGCGCAGGTCAGCCGCAAGCTGGAGTCCGGTGCCGGCGTAGTGCGCGGCGCGACGGCTGCATCGGCAACGACGGCAGCCACGGCCGTTTCCACCGACCAGAGTTGGGCGCGTCCGGGTGTCAAGGTAGAGCAATGGGCTGCACCGCACTGCGCTATTGATCCGACCACCATTCCTGGCTTCGGCACTGGCGGCGAGTTCACCGAGTTGTTTGAGGCGCAGCCGGCCAAGCTCACGCCGTACATCTCCAGCGACGTCTATTCGACGCGCGTCCTCGACCGCGTGTGTGAGAGCCTCAGTAGTTTCGACCCCAAGACGCTGCGATTGGTTGGCGCGCTTGCCGATGGTTGGCAGATCGATCCTGACGGTCTGTGGATTCGTGCGCACATCAATCCGCGCGCACGCTTTAGTGACGGTACGCCGGTGACCTCGGAGGACATTCGCTGGACCTACATGGACTTCATCAACAATCCGCTCATTGAAGCGGAGCGCACTCGTAGCACGCAGGACAATCTCAAGGATGTGAAGGTGGTGGACGGTCTCACCGTTGACTTCATCTTTAAGGAGGCGTTCTTCACGAACATTCTGATTGCGCTTGGCGATCCGATTTTGCCCAAGCATTACTACGCAAAGTTTGAGCCTTCGCAGATCAATCAGGGTACGGGCATGACGATGGGCTCCGGCCCGTTCCGCTTGTCAAAGTTGCCATCAGGTCCTGAGGATCTTTCGAATCAGTGGACGCCCGGCGAAGATGTTGTGCTCGTACGCAACGAACAGTACTGGGCGGAGAAGCCTGCGCTGGAGCGCATGCGCTTCAAGAGTATTAAGGATGACCTTGGTCGCTTGGTTGCATTCCGTAACGGTGAGGGCTCGATGATGCTGCCAACATCGCCCCAGTTCAACAAGGTTCTCAAGGAAGAACCGGAGTTTGAGAAATCAAACTACGCGCTCAAGTGGACCAACATGCGCTGCGGTTACAGCTTCATTGCTTGGCAGTGCGGGCCGCGCTCCGGGAAGAATCTGACCCCCTTCGCTGACAAGCGCGTGCGGCGCGCCATGACCATGCTGCTCGATCGTGAGCGGATGATTCGCGATATCTGGGACGGTATTGGCATCGTCTCCAAGGGCCCCAACAATCCGGAGAGCCCCGCGAGTGATCCGGCCGTGAAGCCGCTTCCGTTTGATCAAGACCAGGCAAAGCAACTGCTTGCCGACGCCGGTTGGAAAGATCGCGATGGCGATGGCATCTTGGAGAATGAGAAGGGTGACAAGTTCACCTTCGAATACACGTACGCGACCGGCGGCGAAATTTCCGAGCGCCTCGCGCGGTTCGTGAAAGACAGCTATGGGAAGGCGGGAATCATGGTGACCACGCGGCCCGTGGACTGGAGCCGCTACCAAGAATTGCTGAAGTTGCGCGACTTTGATGCGATCACCATGGGTTGGGGCGCCAATTCCCCCGAAAGCGACCCGCGGCAGATCTTCCACTCCGAGAGCATCAAGGAGGGTGGCGACAACTTCACACAGTGGGTCAACAAGGACTGCGACGCGCTCATCGAGAAGGGTCGTCGCACCATGGATGATACGACACGCATGGCGGTGTGGCGCCAGTTTGAGGCGTGCATCGCTGAGGACCAGCCGTACACCTTTGTCCGCGTTGCACCGTGGCTGCGCTTTGTGAAGCGAGACTTTGGCAATGTGAACCCCTAC
>JBILYM010000103.1:0-7287 GCA_044377725.1 Phycisphaerales bacterium | reverse complement strand
GCAGACAAGGGCGGTCCCTGGCTTGAGCAGGCAGACCGAGCCATCTGCATCGGACCGGGCCCGTCCAAAGAGTCGTACCTGAAGATTGAGCGCATCATCGCTGCGGCTGAAGTGAGCCATGCGGAAGCGATTCATCCGGGCTACGGATTCCTCAGTGAGAATGCGCACTTTGCAGAAGTATGCCGAGCGTCCGGCTTTGAATTCATCGGTCCAAGTCCAGAAGCAATGAATGCGCTTGGCGACAAGGTCAACTGCAAGCGCCTTGCTCGGAAGACCGGTACGCCCGTATTCCCAGGCACGGAAGATGCGATCGAAGATATCGAAGAAGCAGTCAAAGTGGCTGCGGAGATTCAGTATCCAGTGATTGTGAAAGCGCGCGCCGGTGGCGGTGGACGCGGTATGCGTATCGCGCGCGATGAAGCTGAATTGCGCACTGGAATTGAAGCGGCCCGGCAAGAAGCGGCGGCTGCGTTTGGGGACGGCGGCGTGTACGTTGAAAAGTTCCTGGAGAACGCCCGGCACTTTGAAGTGCAGACCATTGGTGACAAGCACGGCCACGCCATTCATCTCTATGAACGCGATTGTTCAAGCCAGCGCCGCCACCAAAAACTGATTGAAGAGGCCCCGGCGCCTGGCGTTGATCCCAAGAAGCGTGATCGCGTCTGTGAAAGCGCAGCAACACTGATTCGCGAAGCCAAATACTCTGGCGCAGCCACCGTGGAATTCTTGATGGATCGCCATCAGAACTTCTACATGCTGGAAGTGAATACCCGCGTGCAAGTAGAGCACCCAGTGACGGAAATGATCACTGGAGTAGACATCGTGAAGACTGGTATTCGCGTTGCTGCCGGTGAAGAGTTGCCATTCACGCAGAAGGACATTCACATCAATGGTCATGCCATTGAAGTGCGTATCAACGCCGAGGATCCGGACCGCGGATTCATGCCGCAAGCAGGCCTCATTGAAACCTACGCTGCACCTGGTGGTCCCGGCGTTCGGATTGATAGCCACGCCCGCGCTGGATATCGCATTCCGCCAAACTATGACTCCATGATCGGCAAGTTGATCGTTCATGCTCCTGACCGCGCCACATGCATTGAACGACTCAAGGGAGCCTTGCGGGAATTCAAGATCGGTCCAGTAAAGACCACCATTCCGCTGCATCTCAAGTTGCTTGACCACCCCGATTTCCGCGCCGGTAGCCACGACATTCATTACGTCGAACGCTGGTTGAAGGAAACTGCGGTTACCGCCAAGGCGTAATCATTGCCGCAGCATCCAGTAGCGCTCTGCCAGCGAAGCCGCTTGACATGAATAGCGGCTCCCTCATCCTTGTCACTGGCGCCACTGGATACGTTGGCGGTCGCCTAGTGCCGCGGCTGTTGGCTGCAAACCACCGGGTTCGATGCCTGGTTCGGGATCCTTCGCGCCTTGAAGGCCGCGTGTGGCAGAAGGACGTCGAAGTAGTGCAGGGCGATGTGCTTGCGCCAGAGACGCTTGCTGCTGCAATGAAAGACGTGAGTGTTGTCTATTACCTGGTGCACAGCCTGGCAAGTGGCAGCAATTTCTCTGAGCGTGACAATCGCGCCGCGCGCAACTGCGCCAACGCCGCGCGAGCAACAGGTGTGCAGCGCATCATCTACTTGGGCGGACTTGGTGAAGAGAGCCCCGATCTTTCGCCGCACTTGGTGTCGCGACATGAAACCGGCAACGCCCTCCGCGAGGCTGGCGTTCCCGTCACTGAATTCCGCGCCGCGGTGGTGGTTGGATCTGGCAGTCTTTCCTTTGAGATGATTCGCTATCTCACCGAACGCGTCCCGGTGATGATCTGCCCACGCTGGATATTCACCCGTACGCAACCCATCTGCATTCGAAACGTCTTGGATTATCTGGTGGCCGCGCTTGATTGTCCGGCCAGCGTCGGGCAGATCGTTGAGATTGGTGGCAGCGATGTAGTCAACTACGCGGAGATGATGACCGGCTACGCGCGGGCACGCGGGCTCACGCGCCGCTTGATTGCGGTGCCGATCCTGACTCCGCGACTTTCTTCCTACTGGGTTCACCTAGTGACCCCGATTCCTGCTGAGATCGCCCAGCCACTCATCAAGGGACTCGGCAATGAGGTGATCGTTCGCAACCCGTCCGCGCTCACCATGTTCCCAAACATCAAGCCCATGGACTACGAAAGTGCCCTGCGGCTTGCTCTGGGAAAGATCGACAGCAACGAAGTCGAAACCGTGTGGAGCGATGCCCTGGTTTCCAGCCAAGGCGACCGGACGCCCGTTGCCCTGATCAGTACGCAAGGCATGATCATCGAACGGCGCCGCTTGATTGTGAATGCGCCCACCGACGCCGTGTACCGCAGCTTTGCGGGTATCGGGGGTAAACGCGGCTGGCTGTACATGGATTGGGCGTGGCAAATTCGCGGCCAGCTTGATCGACTCCTTGGTGGCGTCGGTATGCGCCGCGGTCGCCGCGACCCCGATGATTTGCGCGTCGGCGACACACTCGACTTCTGGCGAGTCGAGCAGGTGGAGACCGGGCGACTCATTCGTTTGCGAGCCGAGATGAAGGTGCCAGGACTCGCGTGGCTGCAAATGGAATCCCGTCCTGCGGAGGACGGCCAGACCGAATTGCTGCAAACAGCATTCTTTGAACCAAAGGGTCTGTTCGGATTCCTGTACTGGTATGTCCTGTACCCAATGCACGCGCTGATCTTCAGCGGATTGATTAGCACCATTGCGGAGCGTGCCAAGGCAGCGAGCGCAAAGAGTCCGCGCCGTCAGTCCTGATGACCGCGCTTCGCGGGCATCAAGTTCACGGCGATGACTGCTGCCGCTGAGAGGGCCATCAGTGCATATCCACCCACCGGACTGTAGAGATTCAGTCCCTTGTCAGGCTGGGGCGGGATGGTTGGGTCAGCAGCTTGCATGGCGTACGTGGCTGCGCAGGTGGCGCCGGCAAGGATCACGCAAGCGCCAATGCTCCAACGCATGGAACGGCTGCCAAGCGGCAATCCGCGCGCCTGACGGACCGGACTGGCAATCGTCGCGTGACGGGGCGCTCTGAGAGTGCTGAGCATGTTGATCATGTTGTTCTTCAATTGTTGTCCTTCGGCGTAGTGAGCGTGATGGTGTTCACAAGGCGGTCTTCCTTGCCGGTGACCAGCACCAGCCCCTTCAGAACGGTCTCCGAAGGCAGTCGGAAGTGCAGCATCAGCTTCTTGCTGCTACCGAGGGGCTGGATCGGAATGTCCTTGAGTGTGAGCGGGTTGCCGCCGACACTTCGCACCAGTACCCAGTCGTCGCCGTCGTCTTCAACCATGCCCACCGCAAAGTACTTGGCACCGTTGGTGTCAATGACTGCCACGCGCGCAGACTGCGCCTCAGCGCCACCGGTCCGCACCCACTCATTCAGGTCAGGGAAGATCCGAACGCCGTCTTGCTTTGCCGATGCATCCAGGCGAAGCAGGCGCTGTCCCGCAGTCACTTGGAAGCCACGCACGCGCAGGTCCGCGGACACCATGGCGCTACCGTTACGCGGGAACTTCTGTTCGCCATTAATGATGTAGTTGTTGCCATCAAGGACCAATGCTCCCTTATCGTTGGAGTTGATGGTCACTCCGCCAATCGCGTACTTCGGATCGGGGAACTCAATGAGCGCGTCAATGTTGGTGGCCGAGCCGTCGTCAACCGCCTTGCTGGAACCGCTATCAATCGCCGCGCCACTGGCAAAGTCCGGTGCCGCTACTGGCCGCGGCGCTAAGAAACGCACGCCCTTGAGTTCAAAGTATTTGGGGGCCTGAGTTCCCAGGTCAGCCTTCGGGAAGAACAGGTAGAAAGTGCCTTCACCCTGCGCAGAAACCGAGGTCAGCACGTTGGAAGGGGAGTTGAAGAAGTACATCTGCTCGCCGCCCTTGGCATTCTGACGCCATGCCACGGGGTACGAAACCGTTCCCTTGCCGCCCTTGCCGTCGCCAATCAGGCGGGCTTGAGCACCGGTCATCAAGAACTGCTGCCCAGCGCCGTCAAATCCGCCCTGCTCCATCGTGAATTGAACCGCCCACGATGCCACGGGCTTCGCGCCGACGCCCGCACTGAGCGCCATTGCAGGTACATCAAAGAGCTTGATCCGGCTGACCGCTTCTGGTGGAACCGACACGCGTCCCAAGCCCTCCGCGTACGAATCCCGGTACAGCGAACCCGATGTTCGCACCAGCTGCGGCATGTGTGTATCGATTGTGCCGCCGCCGAGCCATGGGGTGTACGGACCCCAGGAGAGGTATGAGAAGAATCCACCGGCGATATTTGAAATCGTCAGCAGGGGAGCGTTGTCGCTACCGATAGCAGGCGCATTCGCCACGTCGCTGCGGCGGCTCCATCCAGTGAAGTCACCGATCGTCACTGTGGATTGAAAGAACCCCATGCCGATCGCCAACAGGCCAACCGACAAGACGCCGGAAGCAAGGCCAAACCCTGCGCCAACCGTCACATCAGCCAAGCGCGGAATGGAGAGATTCATGGGAATGAATCGATCCGTAAAGATGCGCAGAATGGCTAGCAGGGCAACGAACACGCCCACCAGCACCAGGCCCTTGGAGTATTCGCCAGCGGCACTGCTCAGCATGCGGTACGACAATGGCTCCCACACGCCGAAGGCGATCGCGCCGGAGGTGACGACGCAAAGAAAGTGGACCAATGCGCTGAACGCGCCGTTGTTGGACCACCAGTAGGTGATGAGAAGAATGAGTGCAATAGCGATGACTGAGATGATCACGGGGTGGTCCTTACTGCTTCTTCGGGCCGGTCGGCTTGACTGGCGTAGTGGCGACTGCGCCGGGGGTAGGGGCAGCCGCTGGCTTCACGGCGCCCGCGGTAGGAGTTCCAGCTTGTGCCGGCGGCGGGGCAAAGATGCGTTTCACTTCATCAAAGCTGGTCTCGCCGTTACGCACCTTGATGAGTGCAGCATCCTGCAGCGACGGGCACTTGAAGGTGCGCCGAGCCTGCATGTACGCACCTTTCACATCACCAGTAGCAAGTACGGCGCGTGACTCGTTATCCATCGGCAGTGCTTCAACAACCGCGCAGCACCCAAGAAATCCAACACCCTTGCATGTTGGGCAATCAACCGGCTGATCCTTGATCAGCACCTTGCCACTCTGCTGATAAATTTGCACCGGCTTGCCAGCGGCAATGCCCAGCATCTTCTGTTCTGCGGGATTTGGCGTGTACGGAGCACGGCACGTCATGCACAATTTACGAACCAGCCGCTGCGTCACCACCATGCGCAGCGCGTCCGCCGCCGCTTTGGGGTCACCCACCGACTTCAGCCAAGCAGCCATGATGTCCGGAACGCTGTCCGATGGCATTCCAACATAGAAGAGCGTTGACCGAGCACCTGCCACACACAGAACCTTTGATGACCCAGGGTCTGCCACATCAGCGACAAACACCACATCAGGACCGCGGCGAACAATCGATTGCAACTGCGTGCCAAAGTCACTCTTGGCTGCATCAAAGTCAGTGTGCTCCACACCTTCCACGATGCGCTCAAAGCGGCGCTCCAGTGTCTTGATGTTCGAAGTGAGCGAGTCATGTCGACCCAAGAGCGCATAGGTCAGGGTGGTGAGACCTTGACCCGGACGTGCGCCAACCAGCACCGTTCCGCGTGGATCGGCAGTGATGGTGTCCACTACGAGTTTCAGTTGCTGCTCACTCATTCCACTCTTGGCGAGCGGAATACTGAGTTGCTTCTCACGCTCAAAGTCCACGCGGATCGATTCACCGTGCATCGATCCCACGCTGGTGACGGTCAGGACAATCCGCGTTCCGTCGCGGACAATTGGCACCGTGCCGCGTTGCAATTTGCGGCGCTCAGCCGGATCAAGTTCTGCAAACCCCTTTAAGAGGTCCACCACCCGCGTGGCCATTTCACCGGCAATCGGCTCGCACTTGAAACGCATGGAATCAACCACTTGCTGAATCTGTGCGCCTTGCTTGGAGAGTGCAATCTCAACGCGCGTAGCGCGTGCTTCCAGCGCCGATAGCAATACCGCCTCCAGGCCGGCATACACCTCAAACGCCGGATCCTTGCGGTCCGGTGCTGCTTGCTCGCTGCGATCCTTCCTTTGGAAGCGCAACGTGGCGCCGGCCTGCGCGTTCTTTGCCTTGCGATCCGCAGCCATCTTGCCAAAGTCAATATCAAGGAAGGTGAGCGGCTTTGCCTTGGTGCCCTTGAGTGCCTCATTGCGAAACTTCATGTACCAAGTACATGGTGCTGCAAAGAACGCAATCATCAGCGGGAAGCCAGCAAACCAGGTGGGAATCAACAGCGCAGACAGCACTCCGGCCGTACCAAAGGCCAGGAAGATCGAAGCCCACTTCTGCGGCTTCAGATTGAAGTACGCAGCGTCCTTCTCCAACTTGGTTGAGACAAGAACTGCGTACGGCACAAACGCCGCAAATGTCACGATCGGCTTGGCGATACTCATCAGAATCGCCGGCGAGGCTGCCTCTGCGAGGATAGAGCAGCCCGGAATGAAGAAGGCAGTCGGTAAGTTCACGATCAGGCTCCCTTGGCGAACGATGCGCCCTGCGAAATTCCCTTGAGGCGCATGCGCAGCTCCTCGGGCTTCGGCGTCGACTGCAGCGCGACGCTCTGATGGATGAATTCCTTCTCCACCAAGTCAACCAACGCGGTGGTGAAGTCCTGCATGCCCGCGTCGCGCCCCTTGATGATGTCCAAGAGTTCGCCCTCGCGGCCTTCCAAGATGTATTTCTGCACAGCAGGGGTGTTGATCAGAATCTCCAGTGCTGGAATACGCGCAATGTGCGCATGCAACGTCGGCAGGAGCTTTTGATAAACGATGGCACGCAAGTTGTAGGCCAACAGCTTGCGAATCTGCTCACGCTCATTCACTGGGAACAAGTCATAGATACGACCAAACGTCTGCCATGCGCTGGATGCGTGGATGGTTCCAAACACCAAGTGACCGGTTTCGGCAGCGCGCACGGCGGCTTCAAACGTTTCGTAGTCGCGCATTTCACCCACCAGCGCGATGTCCGGGTTTTCACGAACCAACGCGCGCAGTGCATCATTGAAATTCACGCAATCAATGCCGATTTCGCGCTGATTTATGGTGGCCTTGTCATCCTTGAAGATGTACTCAATCGGGTCTTCAATGGTCACGATGTGCACCTTGCGGCGTTCGTTGACGTATTGAAGCATGGCCGCGATCGAAGTGGACTTACCACTACCGGTGACGCCGGCAAAGAGCACCAGGCCCTG
>JBILYM010000005.1:0-22494 GCA_044377725.1 Phycisphaerales bacterium | reverse complement strand
GCGCTTGCTCGCGCGCGCCACAAGGCCCAGCCGCAATGCCGCCATCGCCCGTGCGCACCGTCAAGCCGACGGTCAGTGATGTGCCCATCCACCGCGAATACCCGGGCATGACCATGAGCGTTCGTACTGTTGACATCATTCCTCGCGTGAGCGGATGGATCGACACGCAAGGCTTCACCAATGGTCAGGCAGTCAACGAGGGACAGATGTTGTACGTCATTGATCCACGCCCGTACCGCGTGATGGTGGAGAAGGCGAAAGCAGACATTGCGGTTGTAGAAGCAGAGCTCAAGAACGCCAGCGACAAAGTAGTGCGCAACCGCCCGCTCGTTGAAGTTTCGGCAATTTCGCAAGAGGCATTCGATCAAATGCTTGCCAACCAGCGGACCGCGGAAGCCAATCTTGATGCAAAGCACGCCGCTCTTGACGAAGCGAACCTCAATCTTTCCTTTACGCGGATTGCCAGCCCTGTCACGGGCCAGGTCAGTGCAACCAACAAGTACGCCGGTACCTCCGTCACTCCACAGGAAACACTGGTGACTGTTCGGCAAATGGATCCGCTGTGGGTTGAGTTTGAGCCCACCGACTCGGATATCCCCGCACTGCGTCGTATGCAGCTTGCTGGCGACGGAACCACGCAAGCCGCACTACCGAGCGGTACCTGGAAGCGCTCAGGCAAGGTGGTGTTCATTGACAATTCAGTGAACCGCGAGACCTCCACCATTCGAACCCGGATCGAAGTCCCCAATGCCGACTTGGTCATGGCGCCGGGCGCGTATGTGACTGTGAAACTCCAGGTGGATGAGTTGAAAAATGCGGTTTCCGTACCGGAAAATGCGCTTACGTACCAAACCGCTGCCGCCACTGTGTGGGTCGTCGATGCCGAAGGCAAGGCACGTCAGAAGGTGGTGACAACCGGTCCACGCGGTGGAGCAGGCATCGTCATTGCCGATGGGCTTGGCGCAGATGAGACGGTGGTGATCGAAGGCATGCAGAAGCTCCGCGATGGAACTCAAACCGTTCCGCCCGAAGTCATGTTGCAGGCCGTGGAAGCGAAGATCGAGAAGCGCATGGGTAAGGCTGCCGAATGATCGAATTCTTTATCAAGCGCCCCATCTTTGCAACGGTCATCGCGTTGCTCATGGTGATCGCCGGCGGGCTTGCGATGACCATCATGCCGGTTTCGCAGTTTCCACCGATCACTCCGCCCACCGTACAGGTGTCCGCGTTCTATCCCGGCGCTTCCGCGGAGACAACCTCCGACGTAGTAACTCGCCTGCTTGAACGGCAAATCAACGGCGTGCCCGGCATGATTTACATGTCGAGCAATTCCGTGAACGGCGGGAACGCGGTCATCACCGTCACCTTCGATGTCGGATACGACCTCTCCATCGGCACGGTCGATGTGCAGAACTACGCGCAGACTGCTATCCCGCAGCTGCCACCGGAAGTTCAGCGTCAAGGCATTTCCGTTCGCAAGCAGTCCACCGACTTTGTGCAGGTGGTTGGCCTGCGTTCGCCAAAAGGCACATACAACGCTGACTTTCTAGCCAATTACGCTGATATCAATATCGTGCAGACGCTGCAGCGCATCCCGGGTGTTGCTCAGGTTTCTAACTTTGGACTGCGTCAGTATTCCATGCGCATCTGGATGGACACGCAGAAATTGGCAGCGTTGGGAATCGAACCACAGCTTGTCTACAAGGCGATCGATGAACAGAATCGCCAAGCTGTTGGTGGACAAACTGGTGCAGCGCCTACCACTGCAACTATGCCCGCATTCACCATGCAGGTCAACACCCTGGGCCGCCTTGAGCAGGTCAAAGAGTTTGAACAGATCGTGGTGCGCAGTGGCAAGAACGGAACCGTGCTCCTGAAGGATGTTGCACGGGTTGAGCTTGGCGCCGCAAGTTACGCCACCATTGGCAAGCAAGATGGCGAGGCAAGTGGGCTGTTGGGTGTATTCCAGCTTCCCGGATCGAATGCGTTTGAGATTGCCAAAGGAGTCACCGCGGCAATGGAGTCGCTCAAGAAGGACTTCCCGGAAGATGTCGATTACCGGATCAATTACGACACTACCAAGTTCGTCAAGGCATCGATCGAGGAAGTGGTCACGACTTTCTGGGAAGCCGCGCTTCTTGTATTGATCATCATCTACGTCTTCTTGCAGAGTTTCCGCACAACGATCATCCCGATGATCGCCATTCCGGTGTCGATCATCGGCACATTTGCCATCATGCTGGGGCTGGGATTCTCGATCAATACGCTGACGCTGCTTGGCCTGGTGCTCTCCATCGGCATCGTGGTGGACGACGCCATCGTGGTGGTAGAGAACGTCGAGCGCAAGTTCGAAGCGGGTGAAACTGATCCATACCGTGCGGCCAGTGCGGCGATGAAGGAAGTGGCTGGTCCAATTGTGGCCACCACACTTTCGCTCGCAGCAGTCTTTGTTCCGGCATCACTGATGCCCGGGGTCACTGGCCAGTTGTATAACCAATTTGCCATGACCATTGCCATATCGGTGATCCTGTCTGGCATCAACTCACTAACACTGAGCCCCGCTCTTGCCGCCATCTTCCTCCGCCCCCGCAAGATGGCCGAGCGCGGTTTCTTTGGCGCTTTCAATCGACAATTTTCACGTGTTGAATTGACATACGAGGCCACCGTTGGTTGGCTAGTTCGGCGCTGGGTGGTTGCCGGTGTCATATTTCTGGCAGCGATTGTGGCCTCACTATGGCTGGTGATCAACGCGCCGACGGCGTTCGTGCCTGACGAAGATAACGGGTACTTCTTTGTTGCCTATCAATTGCCCGCCGGTTCCCCACTGGAGCGCACCAATGCCGTCGCCGCTGAAGCGCGCAAGATCGTTGCTGCACAGCCGGAGGTGGACACGATCATTGAGATCAACGGCCTGAACTTTCTATCCAATGCGCCGCAGTCCAACAGCGGTGTACTCATTCCGGTACTCAAGCCGTGGTCGGAACGCACCGGCAGAGCGCAAAGCACCACTGCCATCGTGCAACGATTGCAGCCACTTCTGTGGACCATTCCAGGAGCAATGGCATTTCCATTCAACCCACCATCCATCCCCGGATTGGGAACGGTTGGTGGATTCCAATTGCAGTTGATTGACCGTGCTGGCCTGGGAACCGACGCGCTGTACGCCGCGGCAATGAATGTTGTGGCCGAAGCACGCAACCATCCGGACAAACTGCTGGGCGTTTCTACGTTCTTCCAGAAGGACGTTCCACAAGTTTGGCTTGATATTGACCGCGCTAAGTTGCAGCGTCTGGGTGTGACGGTTGCTGACGCATTCTCGGTATTGCAGCTGAATTTCGGCAGCGCATACGTCAACCAGTTCAACCGATTCAATCAGGTGTATCAGGTGTACGTGCAAGCGGACGCGCGCTACCGCATGGCGCCCGAGGATCTCGGCAAGCTGTATGTGATCAACCGCGATCGAGAGATGATTCCGTTCTCCGCGTTCGCGCATGAACGCACCACTACTGGCCCAGATAACCTGACGCACTACAACGTCACCGACACCATTGCCATCAATGGCGCAGGCGCTCCTGGTGTCAGTTCCGGCGTTGCCACGGCTTTTATGGAAGAGATTTGCGATAAGGTCCTCCCGCAGGGCATGACCTACGAGTGGACGGGCATCGTCTATCAAGAGCGCACTTCGTCGAACGCTGCGCCCATCGTCTTCACGTTGGCGATCATTACGGTGTTCTTGTTCTTGGCTGCACAGTACGAAAGCTGGACGCTTCCGATTCTGGTGGTGATCGCCATTCCGTTTGCTGCCCTTGGTGCAGTTGGAGGTCTGCGCGTTGCAGGTATGCCGCTTGATATCTACGCGCAGATCGGGTTGGTGATGCTGATCGGATTGGCCGCAAAGAATGCCATCTTGATCGTGGAGTTTGCCAAGGAGGCCACAGAGCGCGGCCGTTCGCCGGTGCAAGCCGCCATGGATGCGGCGCGCCTGCGCCTCCGACCAATCTTGATGACCGCACTGAGCTTCATCTTGGGCGTGGTGCCCTTGGTGATCGCCACCGGAGCTGGTGCGAACGCACGTCGATCGATCGGCGTGACCGTCATGGTTGGCCTGGCGGTATCGACGCTCCTTTCCTTGGTCATCGTGCCGGTCTTCTATGCCCTGCTAGTAGTCATTCGCGACCGCGTGTGGGGGCCTGATGAGCCGGACGCCGAGCAGCCCGCCAAGTAACCTTTGCGCCATGAGCACCGCCGCTGCAGCGCCAACTATCACGCACGCTGAATTCCGCGCCCGTCGCGAGCGGCTCCTGGCCGATCTTGGGCAGTCCGCGGGATTGGTCCTCGCTGGCGATGCCGATCCATCGCTGCACCATCCATGGAAGCCGCACGCACACTTTGAGTACCTCACTGGCGTCACCGATGAGCCCGGTGCCATGCTGTTCCTAGATCCTGCCAATCCAGTGCCAGCCAAGCGCGCCACATTGCTGCTTCGACCGCTCAATCCAGAAGTGGAGAAGTGGGATGGCTTCCGCGATGAACTGGGAGCCGCACTCCGAACCCGGACTGGCATCGATACCGTCCTTCGCACTGGAATGCTCGGCAGGCTGCTCCTGGAGGCAACGCGCCGTACTCGGTCGCTTGCATGCCTGATGCCACTTGCTGCTTGGAATTCACCAGTATCTGCAGACCTGGCCATACTGCGCGCGCAAGCTGAGCGTGTCCCTGGAACGCAAATCACTGATCGCAGCGATCTCCTCATGAAGATGCGCGCCGCGAAGAGCCCAGCAGAAATTGCATGCATCCGCGAAGCGGGTCGAATCACCGCCACTGGCTTCGCTGCCGCCATGAAGTCCATGCGCGCTGGCATGAATGAGTTTGATCTGCAGGAAGCAGTGGAGCACGCGTACCGCAGCAACGGAGCGCGAGAGTTGGCCTTCCGCACCATCGCCGGTGGCGGGTTCAACGCCACCGTTCTGCACTACCACGCCAATGATCACGCGCTCATGGCTGGCGAGTTGGTGGTCCTGGATAGCGGGGCGAAGTTTGCGGGCTACTCAGCCGACGTCACCCGGACGCTGCCAGTTTCTGGAACATTCACCCCGCGTCAACGCGAACTCTATGACTTGGTGCTCCGGTCTCAGACCGCCGCTATCAACGCTGTGAAACCGGGCGCAACGCTCGCTGAGATCGATGCCGCCGGGCGCAAGGTCATTGTCGATGCCGGCTATGGCGACGCATTTATCCACGGAATGGGCCACCATTTAGGCTTAGAAACACACGATGCCTCCCCTGATGCGCCCCTGGAAATCGGTGCCGTCATCACCATTGAGCCAGGCATCTACCTGCCCAAGGAATCATTGGGAATCCGGATCGAAGACGATGTGGCTGTTACCGCTACGGGACACGAGGTGCTCACCCCATCCATCCCGCGTAGCGCCGACGATATCGAACGGGCAATGGCGCGCTAATCGGGCGCCGCACATTTCGCGGTGCTTGTGTTCAGACTTGGCTTAGACAGCCAAGGAGTTCACCAAATCTATATCAATACAGCCGATGATTCGGATGGGAGATCGCATGGATCGCGCCTCCTGCCGCGGCCGGGCTCCGGTCGGTGACCAAAGGAGGGCTTCTGATGTTCGCCTACCGCACCGTATTCGTCAGTGATGTTCACTTAGGGTTCCGCGGCGCGCGCGCCGAGGAATTTGCTGCATTCCTCAAGCGCGTCCAATGTGAGCGCCTGTATTTGGTGGGCGACATTGTTGATATGTGGGCCCTTCGGCAGCGCTGGACTTGGCCATTGACGCACAATCAAGTGGTGCGGCGCCTTCTCAAGTTGGCCCGCCATGGAACCAAAGTGATTTACATACCGGGAAATCATGATGATTCCCTCCGCCCCTATGCGGGCATGGAACTTGCTGGAATTCGAATCGCCAAACAAGCCGTGCACCGCCTCGCTGACGGAAGACAGCTCTTGGTCTGCCACGGCGATGAATTCGATCTGGTCGTGCAACATTCCAAATTGCTTTCCAAGCTTGGCACGTATGGATATGACTATTTGGTGCAACTCAACCGAGTAGTCAACGGCATCCGTTCATGCCTTGGCCTGGGGCGCTGGTCGTTCTCACAGACCATCAAGAAGCAGGTGAAGAGTGCCTGCACTTTCATCTCCAAGTTTGAAGAGGTGCTGGCCGACGAGGCACGACGCCGCTCACTTGATGGCGTGATTTGCGGGCATATCCATGAGCCGCGGATCGACCGTCGCGCGGATGGCCTGACCTACGCCAACTGCGGCGATTGGATCGAGCGCGCGTCCGCGCTGGTTGAACATGCTGACGGCCGTTTAGAAATCATTGACGTCGAGGCACTCCTGCGCGAGGCCGGATGGAAGCCAGACCCCACCGAGCACCCGGAACATCTCAGTATTCCAGAGGTCGCCGTAGATGAGGAAGGCGTTCATGCGCACTGAACAACGAAACGTGGTGCCTCGCCTGATGAATGTGGCGTTCTGCAGCAGCTCAGTTGGATGCGGGCATACCCGCGCATCAGTAGCCATTCACGACGCGCTCCGCGCTCGAGGGCAACTTTCCGAAGCCACCTTCATAGAAGCTCTTGAACACGCGCCACGCTGGTTCAGCACGGTGTATCGCGATGGCTACCTGCGCGCCATTCGCCACGCTCCACGCGTGGTCGGCGCGATTTACAACAGTACGGATATTCCGCGCCGCGATCGCAGGCCGCTCGGGCCAGCGCTCGATCGCTTTGAAGACCGCATCATGGCCAATTTCCGCGCGCACCCCGGACTGCATGCTGCGGATGTAGTGGTGTCCACGCACTTTCTTACCAGCGCGCTGCTCGGCCGCATGCGATTACGAGGCGAACTTCAAGCGCCCGTAGTGACTGTCGTGACCGACGAACATCCACACGCCGTGTGGCTGCACCGAGGCGTCGACCTGACGTGCGTTGCCAGCCGAGCCGCTCGTACCGCAGCGATCGCAGGCGGTATGGATCCAGCCCGAGTGGAGATCACCGGCATTCCCATCGATCCTCGTTTCTGCATGACCCATCAGCGCTCGTTCGCGGTGACCGCACAACCGCGGCCGATGATCTTGGTCTGCGGCGGCGGGCACGGACTTGGCGACATTCCAGCAGTGGTTCGATCACTGCTTGGCACATCGTTGCACTGCACCATTGTTGTCGTGTGCGGCAAGAACGCTGCCTTGGAGGTAGCGATACGTGCACTGCAATCGTCAGGCAATGGGGAAAGCGCCAGTGGCCCCGAATTGCGCGTACTCGGCTACACCAATGCCATGCACGAACTGATGGCCGCCGCCGATCTCATGGTGGGCAAACCCGGCGGCCTCACTACTACCGAGGCCCGCGCCGTGGGGCTCCCCATGGTGCTATTGCAGCCAATTCCAGGGCAAGAAGAGCGAAATGCGGACATGTTGGTGTCTCTCGGCGCCGCTGTTCGTGCACAACGTGCCACTGATGCCGGACCCGCCGTTGCTGCCATCATCGGTGACCCCGCGCGCCTACGCAGCATGCGGATCGCCGCCAGTGCTGCAGGCAATCCCAGAGCCGCATTTGACGTGGCTGCCGGCATTAGCGCACTTCTTGCGCAAGTGCATCAAGGCGAACGGTCGGACCGGTTGCTGGGAAGACCAGCCGCCTAAGCGGCTGTGCGCCACCACAGCAAGTCAACTCATTCCAGTCACAACGCACTGCCCGCGATGATCACGGTTCAAATCACCGAATCATGCGTAGCAAGGTTGTGCGCCGGAGCAGTATTCAACTGCACCAACTTGGCACCCTGCACTTCCTTTGCAGCGTCCGGATCAACATAATCGCTGTGGCAATTCGCCTTTCCTTCTTCGGCGCCCACTGCCTTGCGGGTCTTTGACGCAAGTTTGTGAATCTCATCAGGGCTCAAGACTCCACGCTTTGCAAGAATCTCTTGTTGCTCCACGCTGAGGGCCGCGCTCTGCACCGGCTTGCCACGCTGATACTCCTCATCCTTACCACTGGCAAATTCTTGAATCTCCTTACTGATGCGCACGCTGCACCAGTCATGGCCACACATGGCGCAGAAATCCGTATCAACATCAAGGTCCTCATCGTGGTACGCACGAGCGGTGTCTGGATCAAAGCTCAACTCAAAGTGCTTCTCCCAATTCAACGCCGCGCGGGCCTTGGTGAGTTCATCGTCGCGGTCACGCGCGCCTGGAATGCCAAGCGCTACATCCGCTGCATGCGCCGCGATTTTGTAAGCAATACACCCTTGTTTCACGTCATCCTTCTTGGGAAGCCCCAAGTGTTCCTTGGGCGTCACGTAGCACAACATGCTTGCTCCGTGATAGCCAGCGGCGGTGGCGCCAATGCAACTGGTAATGTGGTCATAGCCCGGAAAGATGTCCGTCACCAGCGGTCCAAGAACATAGAACGGCGCACCGTGGCACAACGTGCGCTGCAGTTTCATGTTGAATTCGATCTGATCGAACGGCACGTGTCCCGGACCCTCAACCATCACTTGCACGCCCATGCGCCAGGCGCGCTCCGTGAGCTCGCCGATCGTTTCCAGTTCAGCCAACTGCGCGCGGTCCGTGGCATCAGCCAATCCGCCAGGACGAAGGCCATCGCCAATTGAGAAAGTCACATCGTGGCGACGCAGCACTTCGCAAATTCGCTCCCACCCGTCATACATCGGATTCTGCTTGTTGTTCACCAACATCCACTTGGCGAGCAGTGATCCACCGCGACTCACAATTCCGATCAATCGACGCTTGATGAACGGCAAGTGTTCGCGCAGGACGCCCGCGTGAATGGTGAAGTAGTCAACGCCTTGACGCGCTTGGTGCTCCAACGTTTCCAGAATCATTGACTCATCCAGATCCTCAAGCTTGCGCCCAATGATCATTGAATAGATCGGCACCGTTCCAATCGGTACGGTGCTGTTGCGAATGAGAGCGTCGCGGCATTCATCCAAATTGCCGCCGGTGGAAAGGTCCATGACCGTATCCGCGCCCCATTTCTCGGCCCATTTCAGCTTTTCTACCTCTTCATGCGTACCACTTGAGACCGGCGACGCACCCATATTGGCATTGATCTTGGTCTTGGAAGCGCGCCCAATAGCCATCGGGTCAAGCCCATACCCAAGGTGGGTAATGTTGGCGGGAATCACCATGCGACCCGCAGCGATCTCGTCGCGCACTTGTATGGCAGTGAGATGTGACTCACGCTCCGCAACGCGCGTCATCTGCGCCGTGACAACGCCAAGTCGCGCGCTCTCAAGTTGAGTCACCGCAACAAAGCCCTTGGGATAGACCACGCGCATCCACTCGCCGCGTGCACTGACAAAGTCCACCGTGCTGTGTGCAGGACCATGACTGCTGTCCTGATGATTACTCGTCGGTGCTGCAGGCAATCGCACGCATGACCATCCCGTTGGCAGAAAATCCCAAGCAGTGCGAAGGCTCGGCTCCGGCATCCCTGGCGTATCCGGTGAACTAAATGCAAGCGGTCCGCCAATATCCGCACGCCGCGCAAAGCTGCCGGCAGTGGTGCCCTGCGCTTCAGACGAAGGATTGTGTGCCCCATGAAGGGGAAGTGCGTATCCGGCTGCAGTATTGGTCATGTGATCATCCTCATGGAAATGGGCGGCCAAGCATTGCTGACCACCATCCAAACCGATGTAGGGATGAACAGCACTGCCGCGTGGGTGCGGTACGTGCCGTTCGCTTCCCTACGCCGGTACGAACCGGGTCAGGTTCCGCGGGTACTTCTCAGCGGACCACAAACGCGGCCGCGCCCCGAGCGAATCACCGAAGTCTATGCCGTAGGGTCGGGCTCGCGGTTTGCAGGTTCTGCTTCATATCGCAATAATCCTCATAATTCGCGGTAGAAACTTGACATTCATCCGCGTTGGGCGAGCATTCATGCGATACCAAAATTAGCCCGATAGACTTGCGGCGTAGTTGATTTAACGCTGAAACTAGCGAGTGAAACCGTCCGCGCTAGTGTTTAGCAAGTGCCGCAGCGGCGCATTTCTTTGTTTGGGTATGTCACGTCTCTCTGTGTATTTGGGTCAGATTCCGTCTCCGCGGGCACCGGAACAGTCCGGTGGGGGATGTCTAGATCACGGCACATTGGCTGAGCCAATGCGCGTGCAACATTTCGGGGGCCAGTGCAGCGTCCGTTTCAGCGGGCGACCTTCGCATTTGGAAGTACCTGCTCTCCGAGATTTCCGCCGCAATGCTGCACAGCCCGCCACGATTCTCCGACCCAAGCCTCCCCCCTCTTGATGAGGCAGATCGCAAGATCATTGACATTCTGATGCTCGATGGTCGCGCCTCCGGTCGCGATCTTGCGCAGCAGACTGGTATCTCCGAGGCCAACGTCAGCCGGCGTTTAGCACGATTGATTCAAGAGAAGTCTGTTCGAGTGCTCGGATTCGTTCCACCAGAATTCCTGGGGCTGCACACGCAGTTTGTTGCCTACCTACGCATCAACGGTAGCACCGATGCGGCGGCAGCAAGTCTGCTTGCACACGAACAGATTTCCTACATCAGCGCGGCGTTGGGGGCATGTGACCTTGTCATCTATGGAACCGCCCGCGACACCATGGACATGGTCTCCATCATGGACCGCGCCATTGCTGACAACCCACTCATTCACGACTCCGAGTGTCACGTGGTTCTTGAGTTTCCTGATGCAAAGCGCGGACACGCGCCGTCGGTCACTCAAGTCACGCCGCGCCAGATCGACCATACCGACCGACAAATCATCCGCCAGGCACAGCAAGATGCACGTATGTCATTCACTGACATCGCGCTACAAACGAATATCTCACCAACAAGCGCCGCTGATCGATTCCGCAAACTGCTAACCGACGGAATCATTCGGGTCATCACCCTGCCGGATCCAACACGCATCGGGTTGACACTGTCCGGCAACGTGCGCATCGTGGCTGATACCGCCACCCGAGCGCTCGCCGGCGAGTTGAACAAGCTGCCAGAAATCGCAAGTCTGGCCATTGTGAGCGGGCGCTTCCAAATCGCTGCCGATTTCAACACCCGTGATTCCAGTCACTTTGATGACTTCCGAACACGGATGCTCAATACCCGCGGTGTGCAGCACGCCGAAATATGCATCGATCGAAAGCTGTATCGACAGCATTTCAACTGGTCCACCCCCGAAGGGGTGTGATACTCACGAGATGTGCGTGATGCAGTGCGTCGCATGACGCAGCGCGAAGACCCCGCAACTGGCACAGTGCGGATATCGTCTTCCGCATGGACAGCATTACTCTCATTCGTGAAACACACCGCTGGATGCACTGGCTCACTGGGCGCACTCTGGAGGCGGCATCCGCCCTGCCAGACGCGGACTTTCGCCGCGAATTCCCCATTGGATCAGGGAGTGTTCATGGCACGCTGACGCATCTCCTTGGCGCAGAGCGCATTTGGATGAACGCCATTCAAGGAAACGCCACCGCGGTCATGGCGACCACCGAAGAGTTTCCATCCATCGACTCCATGCGCAAAGGCTGGCCAGTGGTACGCGGTGCATGGGCTACCTATCTCAGCCAACTGACGGATGATGAGTGCAGCCGGGTGGTCATGCGAGTCCGGGATGGCAAAGAGGTTCGCCAACTCGTGCGCGACATTTTGGTGCAACTACCGACCCATGCGCTGTATCACAACGCGCAAATGTCCTTCATGTTTCGGCAGATGGGCCACTCGCTCCCAGATTCAAGTTGGATCTTGTGGCGACGCGAGCAACTCGCACAAACAAAGCAATGAAAGCTCCGATCGCTTCCTATGCAATCACTCTCGCGGACATCACCGCCGCAGCCGGACGTATTGCGCCCCATGTGTTCCGCACCCCAGTGATTGACAGTGATGTACTGCGTGAACTCACCGGTCGAACGGTGGTGTTCAAATGCGAGTCGATGCAACGAACCGGCAGCTTCAAGATTCGTGGCGCAACCAATGCTGTCCGTAGTATTTCGGAGGCGGATGCCCCGCGCGGCGTGGTCACGCATAGCTCAGGAAATCATGCATTAGCGCTCGCCAGCGCCGCGGCGGAGCGGGGCATGCCAGCGCATGTGGTGATGCCAGAAAACGCATCGGCAACCAAGCGCGCTGCGGTGCTCCATGCTGGCGCACAGGTAGTCACCTGTGGCAACTTCGGGGCCGAGCGCGAAGCGATGGCGACTGAAGTCCAGGCCCGCACCGGTGCCACCATGGTGCCGCCCTTTGACCATCCGTGGGTCATGGCTGGTCAGGGAACAATCGCCTTGGAAATTCTGGAACAAGTACCAACTGCTGGCACACTGGTCATCCCCGTCGGTGGCGGCGGCATGTTGGCTGGTATGGCAATTGCTGCGCGCGCATTGCGGCCAGATATTCGAATCATCGGCGCCGAACCAGAACTTGCGGGCGATGCAGCAGAGTCCAAGCGCACCGGCAGGCGGGCTCCGCAGCATCCGCCAGTGACGATCGCTGATGGACTGCGGACATCGCTTGGCGAACTGACGTTCCCAGTAATCCGTGATCTGGTCGATGACATCGCCTTAGTTTCAGAGGCAGAGATCATTGCCGCCATGCGCATCATTTTCATGCGCGCAAGATTGGTGATTGAGCCAAGCGCGGCCGTCGGGGTTGCAGCCATCCTCGCGGGGCGAGTCGGCGGCCCGATGGATCTGCCCACCGTGTGCGTGTTGTGCGGAGGAAATGTCGACTTGGCCAACCTGCCGTGGTCCGCGTTGCCAGCCTGAACTCGCGCGCTTCAGAGTCAACTCCAGTGCGTCAACAGCAACCCAAGGTCGAAACCGTTCGTGATTCCGTCGTTGTTCAAATCCGTGGGTCCTGGTAGACCCCAGCCGGAAAGCAGCAATCCGAGGTCAAAGCCATTGACCACACCGTCGCCATTGATGTCACCAATGATCGGGGCTGGAACGCCATTCATCACCAAGCTTGAACTCCCCACGGTCGTGCTCGAACCAGCCGCGAACGTACCGCTGATCAGTAGATGAGCCACTTGCCCAGCGGGAATGATGGTTGGCAGATCAAACGGTGCACTGACCAACGGTGGCCCCGCGGGCACTGGAACCGTCTCGTTAATCGTTCCCTGGGAAGTGAGAGAGATGGCATTGCCAACAATGGAGAATGTTCCTGTGAGCGCCATCGCTGCTGGTGCACTGTTGGTGAATGGCTGCCCAAGCGCAGTTCCCGCGGCGGAGATAGTCACCGGTACGGTCACGGCAAATGCCCAGGTGCCGTCAGTGTTTGGCGTCGCAACACCAATCGCTGCACCAGACTGAACCGCAGTCGCCGCAGTCAACGAACCACTATCCACCGGCACATCAACATTGGTCAAACCAATGAATGTGGAAGAGGGTTGCACCGTTCGAAATGTTGAATAGGTGAGCAGCATGGAAGTGCTGATCGTCCCAACTTGCCCTGCCAGTGTGTCCACAAGCAGGCTCGACACGTCAACGACACCAGTGGTTGGATTGAAGCCAAACTGAAAGGTGCCCGTCGGATGTGTGTTGGTGATCGATACCTTCGGTTTCACGGTCGAAGAGAATGGGATGGCCGTATTCCCAGAACCACCAAAGAATCCTGGAATAGTGCGCGTACCTGTTTCGTTCGTGACGGCCACGTAGTTTCCAATCCAACTGCCCGCAAGCGGAATCTGAATATCCGTCTGTTGCGTGTAAGTGCTGGCTGGTGCCACCGTGCAATTCCACCGGCTCTCGGCAGCGCCTGCGGTTCCCGAAATCATGGCGAGTGCGGCGGAGAATCCGAGTGTGGAAAGTGATCGGCTCATAGTGGAAACGTAGCACGAATCGCCCAATTGTCCAACATCGGACCGGGAGAACCAGTCACTCAAGGTGTCTCCGTCTGCGACCAAAGCCCCAGCAGCAGCCCCAAATCCGCGCCGTCGACGTGACCGTCAAAGTTCAGATCGCCGATGGACGGATGTTGCGCTCCGAACTCCCCCAGCAGAATTCCCAAGTCAGCGCCATTCACAAATCCGTCATGGTTGAGATCTGCGTTGGGCGGACATGATGGGCACTCGTGTCGAATCCAGTAATTGGTTCCGTCAAATCCGGGAAGCACCGGCGGCTCGTCCGGCGGCGGCGGGTTCGCAGGGTCTGGCTCGGTGCATGGTTGACCACTGCGGATTGGCCCAACATCCATGCCCAATGTCACCACTGCGTACCACGGTCCACCCGTCACGGTGATGTTCTGCACCATTGGCGCACACCGCCCGCCAAACCAAATGGAGTGCGTCTCCAGTGGTCCATTCATTGGGCCGCGCATCAGGTGCAGCTCTGCAGGAAACTCTGCGTCAAGCGTGAGACGAATGACACGCGAGCCGGTGTCTTCGCCAAGCGCGTACCAATCGGTGTCACGCGGTGATCCAGTGGTGCACGCGCCTGCCACAGTGTGCCCTGCGGGTAGTTGAGAAACCGCTCCAAAGCGCGTTGGACCATCGTTGGTGTGTAGATAGCACACTTCATCGTTTGGCCGCGCGCCGGCCGGAACAGTGATGGTGCACGGCGGCAGCCCGCACAGTGCGGCGGCTCGAGCAACGCAGACCCAGTCCCAAGTGGCGCCGTCGCAGTAGCCATCAAGTGGCGTCACTCGCGCGCAGCAATCCGGATCTTCACAGCCCGGATCCGGGTGCACCTGGTTGCACGGTCCGTAGGACGGACATACAAGTCCATCGCATTCCGTGTTGGCAAGATCTACGCACACTTCATCCCAGGTCACGATGCAGCAGTCCGGTGCGATGCTGCACACCGCATCGCAACACGGCGTCGTGAAACATCCAGGATTGGCATGCACCTCATCGCAGCGACCGCCACCTCCGGTTGGTCCACATGCGGGGGGCGGAACAAGTGATGCGGCTGCCGGCGAAGCCCCCGGATCTGCGCCAAATCCAGCTAACTGGCGCGCAATCACGCATGCCGGAGAGTCGCCCAGGGAATACTCCGTTGCCAACACCGCCGGTTTGAATTTCACTCGCGGCTGGTTCCGAGCGGTGAATGCGGTGCCGCCGCAGTCACGAAGATTTCGATAGCCGAGCGCAGCATGCCCGGAAATATCTGCCTCGATCAGATCAAGGTCGCAGTCGCCATCAATGTTCACGGCAAGAAAGTGCCGCGCAAAGCTTGAGTACTCAAGCGACTTGGGCGCCGCAAATGCAACACCTGCAGCAGTTGAATCATTACGCCACACCAAGATATTGCCAGTGAGCACGGTGCTCGTCACTGCGTCAAGGTCGCCATCGCCATCAAAGTCTGCTAGCAGCGCGCCCCAGTGGTAGCCACCGGTAATTTCGCCCACCTTCACCGCACTTCCAAAGCCACCCGCACCGTCGTTGCGGAACATCACCAGTGGCTGATCCGCTCCCGTGGACAAGAGTGGCGCACATATATCGATATCACCATCACCATCCACGTCACCAATATCAAAGGTGACAACTGCAGGTCGAGTGATATTGGGAAAGTCGGGTGCGAGCCAAGAAATTGGCGCACGGAATGACCCGCCCACTTCACCAAAGAAGATGTCAAAGCGTCGCGTGCCCATGCACCCAACCACTAAATCGGTGCGACCATCGGAGTTGAGATCGCCTGCCAGCACATCTTGCGGGCCAGGGGCTCCGCCGCTCCACGCGTCCACGCGGATTCGTTGTGAGACCGTGAAGTTTCCGGTTCCGCCGTTCAGCAAGATGGCAATGTGCTCGCTTGCGTAGCAGGAAACCGCAAAGTCAATGTCGCCATCGCCGTCAAAGTCGCCCTTAGCAATCGAACGCGGCTCACGATCAAGTTGAATGATGGCGCTCGACACCATCAACCCACTGGCTGCTCGGCGCAGCACTTGCAAGCGCCCCGAATACGAGCGGATCACCAGTGCCAATTCATCGGTGCCGTCGCCATCAATGTCTGCGGCGACGGCGTCGTCCACTTGTCCATCAACATCGACGGTTTGCATGGGACCGGCGCTGCCATCGGTGTTGAAAGTGCACCAGTTGAGAATGTTCAAGCTGTCTCGCCCGGGGAGCAGCAAATCAATCTTGCCATCGCCGTCCATGTCAAAGAGCCGCGCACGCGTTGGGTAGTGCACAGGCGTGCACTCAGCGTAAAAGTCTGGCTTGGTGGCGAAGGTGATATCGGCGCGTGACGCCGGTGTGATCCATGCGAACAGCATCAACGTGATCACGCTGCACACCACGCGCATGTTGTGGCCGTCGAATTGCACTGTCATTGATATGAGTTCATTCGCGGAGGTGTTCTCACTGCACTGGCAATTTCGCAATCATTTCGTCCACTTTCGCCAGCCGCTGGCCATGCCGGGCGACCGTGGGCTCCAAGAGCGTGAGCGCCTGAATGTGCAGCCGCGCGGTCTGCAAGTCCCCCGCCTCAACGGCAATGGCAGCCACGAACTCGCGTGCCGCTGGGTCGTACGCCCTTATTCTGGCCGCCTTGGTGGCGTGTTCAAGCGCCAATGCCAAATTCTTTCGCCCGCGCTCAATGCGCGCCAATTCCATAGCGAAATTCGCGTCGTTATCGGAATAAGAGTCCAACACCTGCAAATGGGGCACCGCCGCCGCCGCGTCGCCTGCCGCCAGGGCGGCCTTGGCAAGCACCCGGTGCGGCCACGGGTCGATCGGCCGCAGAGCCGAGTAGGCCGCCAGCCGCTCCAACACAAGGGCATCCGGCGCGGCATCGCCCTTGAGGCGGCGCCGCAGCCAAAGCTCCAGCAGGTCGGGGTGCGCGGGATGCTTGGCAAGCAACCCGTCAAGGCGCGCGGCGTCAATCTCCACTGCGCCTTCCGCGGCACCTGTCTCCGCGCGGATCTCATCAACCATCATGGCCATGGATGGCTCGGCAAGCATGCCCCAGGAGCGCAAATCCGCCTCCGCGAACTTCTCAAACCGTTTCATGAATTCAGCCCGATCGACATGCAGTACATCCGTGAACGCCGTGGCTTCCACTGTGCCGTCGCGGTACAGCGCTAGCAACTGCAGAATTGCGGCGCGCCCCCATTCCTTCTCAATGAACTCCACCATCCATGCGCCCTGCGTATACGCCTGCGTTCGATCCGTCTTCTTCTTCGGCCGCACAAATGCCATGTTGATGGAGTCAAGATCAAAGAGCGTATTGGAGTCAAACGCTTGCGCCAGCAACTGCACGCTGTCCCATGAGCGCGGCCGCGTTTCTAAATGAGTAGCAAGTGCTTCAGTAAACCAATGGGGAATACGATTGCGCGTCTGCTCCAAGGTCACCGTGTGCACATATTCATGGCGCAGCACTTCTTGCCAGTCAAACATTCCAAGGTGTAACTGCGGAGCGCCTTCACGCGGCGCTTCCAATGCAATGAGTGGACCAGTGCTTGCTGCAATCGTGTGAATCCACGGCATGCCAGTGATGCGCACGGCGAGACTCTTGTGATCCGGATGAAGTTCAATGATGGTTGGTCTGCCCGGCACATGTCCAAGCCAATCCGTGATATTTCCATGCATGGCATCAAGCGCTGCTGGCATCCATGCGGCAAGCGCTTCATCAATCCCCGGCTTGCAGCGCACTACAAATTGCTTGCCATCAAAGTGCTTCCAATCCGCCAGTGCCTCGGCGAGGGTCAGGCTATGGCCTGCCCGCTGGTCAAATGCATCAAGCGATACCGCAAGCCGCAGTGCCGTCAAAGCCTCGGCATCACGGCCGGCCTGCATTTCCAGCAGCCCTAACTCCGCCACTGGAGCGCTCCATCCGGGCGCACGCTTGGCTGCTTCCCCCAGCGCAGCAGATGCCTCTTCATACTGCCGAGCCAGCGCTAAAAACCGTCCCGCTTCATACGGCCCCAGTGGAGAGCCAGGCATCAATCGATCAAGCTCGGCCAGTCGTGCCGAGAGCGCCTTCATGTCAAAGCGCATGCCATCTGCAGCTGCGCGCAATGCAAGCGCTTCGCGCTGCTCTGGAAATCGTGCAAGAAATGGATCAAGCACAGCGATGGCTGCAGCAGCATCACGCGACTGCAGCGCACACTCCGCATCAAGAAGTACCGCCTGCGGATGGGCATTATTGATGGCTCGTAAGTGCGTTGCTGCTTGGCGCGCGCCGTCAAAGTCAAAGGTCTGCACCGCAACGCGCCCCAACAACTGCAGCGCCTCACCGCTACGCAGATTTCGACCAAGCGCTTCCTGCAGCGCAGCAACACCATCTTCAAAGCGATCCTTCTGCACAAGCAGGCGCCCTTCAAGAAGCCGAGGCCGCGGATCAAGCTGATCGGCATCACGAAGTTTGGCAAGTGCATTCAACATCGACTGCCAGTCGCGCGATGGTCGACCCTCTAAACGCGCCAGCAACGCCGTTGCTTCGATGGCGTCCATGTGCTCATCGCGCGTCGCGCCATTCTGTTCACCTGCTTCCTTGGCAGCACGCGCGGCGGCAGTGCCGTCGGCGGTGCGTCCAAGCGCGTCAAGTGCCAGGGCGCGCATGAGAACACCCCGTGAATCGGTGGCTTTTTCTACTAACGCCAGTGCGTCCTGCGGCCGACCAGAGGCAATCAGGGCCTCCGCGCGGACGGCTGCCGGGGCGGCAGGATCAGCGAGTGCCGGAGAATCAAAGTCCGCAACCGCTAGCGCGGCGCGAGCGCGCTCAGCGGGCGTGGTGAGATCACCGTCATCCCAAGTGCCATGTCGTAACCGAAGGGCGGCGCGCTCTTGATCGGTGATCGCGGGGCTCTGCAACGCAGCACGCACCGCTGGCGACAGTTGCACTTTCGGCGGCACCGCTTGTGCGTGAGTTACTTGCGCACACGCGAGCACTACAAGCATCACCAACACGATCCGCAACACGCTCTGTACACACGTCCAATCGCGCACTGGCGCAATGCAAACAGTGCGACGAGGCAACGACCATCCACACACGAAATTCACGGGAGGTTTCCTGCGCCGGGCGCAACTGCAAGCGGACGCTCGTCAACACGCCAGCCGGTGGTTACTTTTTCTGCCAACGAAAGCAGTGCTCGTTGTGCATCATCGATACCGCCGTTCATAGTGGCATCGCGCAATGAAACAACCGTGCGCCCCGACTTGCGTTGCGCTTCCACGCCAACGGGGACCAGTGATTGCGCGTCGTACCAGACCGATGCTTCCACCAAGTCTCGATCAGCCATGCCCGGCTTGGGCTTCAGGCGCACCCCAATCATTGGACGCGCCGATTTCAAGAGAATCGTGGAATCGGGCGCAGTTGCAAGCGAAGCATCAAACCGTGCAAGCACGTCGGCGCGCCGCTGACCGATGGGGAGTGGAACCGGGCCCTCGCCCGGCTTGAGCGGGTCATACTGCTCGCCAGCGCGCGCCAATTGCCGCCGCACCAAGGTTCGCTGCTTGAAGTCCGCCTCCGTCAGCCAACCGTCGGCGTAGATGTATCGAACCGGTCGCTCATCCATGCGCCCGCTTCCATCGATGAATTTCTCAAACACCACTGCGAAACGGCGAGTTGCTGGCTTCCCCTCCTCTTGCACAAACACCAATTGACCAAGCCGTCGCTCGGTATCGCCCGTGACATCGTCGGTCGTTTCCAACGTGATGTTGGCGCGAAAGTCACGGAGTAAATCAGAGGTGCGCTCGACGGCAGTAAGCAGCGCGTCGGCGTCCACAAAGTGAGGGGCGGGCGCTGTAGTAGGTGCCGGTGAAGGCGCTGGTGCTGGTGCTAGTGCTGGTGCGAGCGAAGGTGTCGGCGTAGTAGTCGGCGGAGTATTCGGCACACCTGGTGCCGCGGGCGCACTCGGCGTCACCGGCGTCACTAGCGGCACTGGCGTCACCGGCGCGCTTTGCGCATCAGCCACACACGCGCTGCAAGTCACGCACACGGCCAGGCACGCAACAACCGTGCGCCGCACAATCACTCGCGCTGCTGCCACGCGTACTGAATCACCACGAATCGTCTGCTTCGAACACTCCATGAGCAAAACGATACGCGCCTCGGTCAAACCGGGATCGGTACGTGTTCAATGATGTCGAGCCCAAATCCGTGCAAACCGGGCATCGGCTTGGGATGGTTGGTCATCAGACGCAACTGCGAAAGGCCAAGGTCACGCAGAATCTGACCGCCGACGCCAAAGAGGCGCGCATCCATCGGATTGCTGCCGCCTCCAATACCGTCAAGGCGCGTCAGATCGGGCGCGTTCACGTCATCGCGATCAGGTCGCCGAATGCGGGCGAGCCGGCCGGGCAAATCGACGCCAGCACCTTCCGTCCGCAGATACACCAGCACCCCTTCGCCCGCGTTGGCAATCGCTCGCAGGCTGGCGCGGATCGTCTCCTGCCCTGCTGTTTCCGCCGGGCTCCAGCGCACACCAAAGACGTCCGAAAGTATTTCACGACGCTGCATACGCACCAACACGGGCTCCACACGCGTCTTGACGACTCCCCGAGAATCAAGATCACCGATACCGCCAAGGCACAGCGCAACATGCGGAAGCGCATCGATTTCACTCTCCCACGCAAACAGCGTGAACGTTCCCTCTGGCGTTTCCACTTTGGCGCCATGCACTGGATCAACACGGCGCACTAAGCCTTCACCACCGAGCCGGTGCCGAATGATCTGCTCAACGCTGCACATCTTCAATCCATACTGCGTGCACATGCGTTCCAAATCAGGAACGCGCGCCATCTCCCCATCTTCGCGCACCACTTCAATGATCGCTGCTGCGGGCTTCAATCCAGCAAGTTTGCACAAATCCACGCTACCTTCGGTCTGCCCAGTACGAACCAACACTCCGCCATCGCGCGCGCGCAGCGGATTGATGTGACCCGGGCGCACAAAGTCATCGCGACGAATGGCCGGATCAATGAGCATCTGAATTGTCTTAGCCCGGTCCTTGGCACTGATACCGGTGCCAACCCCGTGGCGAGGATGCCCGTCAATACTCACCGTAAACGGCGTACCACGCAGGCTGGTATTGCTTGCCGTCTGTGCATGCAAGTCCAGGCGATCACAGGTTTCACCATCCAGGCTCACACACAGATATCCGCCCCCGATTCGGGTCAGAAAGTTCACCATCTCCGGTGTCACAAACTCCGCAGCAACAACAAAGTCGCCTTCGTTTTCACGATTTTCATCGTCGACAAGAACGATCGCCTTCCCGGCGCGCAGGTCTGCAAGGATCTCGGGTATCGGGCAAAGCGGCATAGGGTGAATAGGTTAGGCGAAGCAGGTACCCGGGATGGCAATACCATTCAAATGCCCCATGATGACGCCAACCCCCGAAATCCGTGCAGCGCGAGAAGCTCTTCTCTTGGAAGTGACGCAAATCCCCACCGCCGCCGGGCATGAAAGCGCCGTCATGGCATTCATCGATCGGTGGCTTGCCGTGCATGCCGCTGCGGTCACCACGCAACGCGATGATGTCGGTAACTACCTCATTACCCAGCGCCGCCATAGAGGCACTGCCCCACTATTAATCATCACGGCACACCTGGATCACCCTGCGTTCGTTGTCACGGCTGTCAACGGCACAACCATCCATGCCGCTTTCCGCGGTGGAGTCAACGATCCATACTTTGTTGGCGCTGACATTGAAATCATCGGTCCCAGTAACGAACGAGCACAAGCGGTCATTGCCACGCTCACTGCGGATGCAAAGCCATTCAAAAAAATCACCGCGGAACTCACTGCACATACCAGTGGATCATCTTCCGCACCGCCCGCGTGGCTTGCGGCCGGTTGCATAGCCCGTTGGAAATTCCCAAGCGCAGAAATTCGTGACGGCTTGATCCACACTGATGCATGCGACGACCTCGCTGCCGTCGCCGCCGCGCTGTGCGCATTCGGAGAAATGCTCCACACCGATCAGTGCGAGCATGTTGGCATGCTGTTCACCGTCGCTGAAGAAGTCGGCTTCATGGGCGCCATCCACGCTGCGCGCAATGCATGGATCCCCAAGAACGCACGCCTGCTCTGCTTGGAAAATTCGCGAAGTTTCCCCAACGACTCCCCGATCGGCGCCGGCGCCATTTGCCGCGTCGGTGACCGGATCAGCGTCTTCAGCCCCAGTCTCACCAATCACTTGGCGCACCTCTTTAGCGCTGAATCCAAGCAGAATCCTGCCTTCAAGTGGCAACGAAAGCTCATGGCTGGGGGCGGCTGCGAAGCGAGTGCATTCGCCTGTTACGGATACCAATCCACGTGTATTTGCCTACCGCTTGGCAACTATCACAACATGGTGGACATTGATGGCGTTGCTGCCGGCGCACGCCCGGCGCGGGTGGGGCAAGAGTTCGTCGGCATTGATGACTATCACTCCATGATCACCATGTTGCACATCGCCGCACGCGGCATCGACACCACGCTGCCAGAGTCAACGGAACAACTCATGGAGCGGCTGTATGCCGAACGATCCTTCGTGCTTACGAAATCTCGCCGCGATCCTTGAGGTGCTTCTGTAGGAAGGCCTTGGCAAACCGCCAGTCCTTCTCCGCCGA
>JBILYM010000102.1:0-7395 GCA_044377725.1 Phycisphaerales bacterium | reverse complement strand
CCCAGGAGGTCGATCACGCCGGGAGAAGTGCCCCACGTGAGGGATGCTCTGTTGGAGATTGTCGTGCCGGCGTCGTAGCGGCCGCTCTGCGCCTGCACTCCGTAGTTGCCGGACTGAGTGCTGTTCACATAGTTCATGGCGTCCGTCAGCGCTGCGGTGTTGTTAGCACTGTAGACCGTTGCACCGAGGCTGTCGGTGACGGTCACTAGGCCGGCAGAGGCGCCGGTCGTGAACAGTACGGCGGTGGTCCAAACGCCCACGAATGCATGTGTTGATGAGAACTTCATAACTTCAACCTTCTATTTAAGTGTTTACCTACGAGCGTGCAATTCAGTTGCGTCGACGGCGTACGCCGATGATTCCCGCGGTTCCCAAGAGTGCCAACGCACCTGGAGTTGGAACAACGGTGAGGTACAGAGACTGGCCTCCGAAGCCGGCCATGGTGCTTGGTGCAACACTGACTTGCCAGGCAAGGCCAGCAGCGAGTGTTGGTGCATCCAACGTGCCGCTCCAAGTCACAGTCTTGCCCGTCGTGGTGGCGATCAGCTGGAAGCTGTTGCCGAGGGCAGGGGTGAACCCGGAGAGAAGAGCGACCGAGAGTCGACCTTCGTACAAGATGTTGCCATCGGCCAAGACGGTGTCGCAGAGAACGACGCCAGTGGTGGGGGCGAGCGAGTTGTCTGTTCCAGCAATCTCAAAGAGCATCTGCCCAGCAGCGCGGACGCGCATACCGCCATACAGGTCAATTACGCCAGGTGAATTGCCCCAGGTGAGGTCTGCATTGTCGACGGTCTCGAAACTGTTGTACTTACCGCTTTCGGCGCGCACTCCGTAGGTGCCGGATGCGGAGTGGTCATTCACCCAGGCCATGGCGTCTGCCAAGGCGGCTGCATTGTTTGCTGTGGTCAGGACGGTGGCACCCGAACTGTCGGTGACGGTCACGATGCCTGCTGACACGCTGGCTGTGATGAGGGCGCTGGTGGCCCAAATGCCGAGGGTGATGTTGGTAGTTCTGATGTTCATGATGGTCTTGTCTTTGCGGTCCTTGCGTTTCTCAGTCTTCTCGCGTGCGCTGCCAGAAGTCAGCGCATCCTCACACCAACCCGTCCGGAGTTGCCGTGTCACATAGAACCGATTTGGATCACCCGCAGGAATCGCCTGCTGGCAAAATCAACTCGGTCTGTAAGCAAGAACGTAAAGCAGGGGCGTCACCCATCATGAACATTGCGCACAATGCGAATTTTTGTATATTTTCCACGGCAGGGCGCGCGTAAGGGGGGAAATTTGCCGCGCTAAGTCATGTCTGGCAAGCACTTACGCTGGTCCGGCCTGGCGTAGCCCGTTTACTGGCCATGTGACTCAGTACCCCACGGCCTGCCCGTCGCGTCGTGGGTCGCTGGCGGCGATGTACGCGTCAGCGCCGCGCCAAGCCATCTGGGCGCCGCCGAAGAATGTGGTGGCTGCTGAGTCAATGCTGACGCGGTGACCGCGTGCGGCCAGTTCAGTGACGGTGGACTCGGGGAAACCAGGTTCGAGCATTACTGTGCCGTCATCCATCACCTGCCACCGCGGGGCGTCGATGGCGCTCTGTGGGTTCAAGCCCTGATCCACCATGCGCACCACCACTTGCAAATGGCCCTGTGGTTGCATGGGACCGCCCATCACGCCGAACGCCGCAAGCGGTTGACCAGCGCGGGTCAGGAATCCAGGAATGATGGTGTGGTACGGGCGCTTGGCTGGGGCGTATTCGTTGGGATGCCCGCGTTCCAGTGTGAATCCAGCGCCGCGATTCTGCATGGCAATGCCAGTACCAGGAATCACAATGCCAGAGCCGAAGCCCTCGTAGTTCGATTGAATCCAACTCACCATCCGACCCTGCGCATCGGCGGTGCAGAGATAGACAGTGCTTGACTTGGGCAGCACACTGGCAGTCCACGTGCCAGCGCGTTCCATGCGAATGCTCGCTGCGCGCGCCTGTAGGTATGCGGGCTGAAGGAGTTGCTCTGCTTCAGCCGTGCCATGATCGGGATCCGCCACGTAGCGCTTGACATCAACGAACGCCGCGCGCATCGCTTCGATTTGTGCGTGCAGCGAATCAGCGCTGTCCGCCGGGAACTTGCCCATCTCGAAATGTTGCAGGATTCCAAGGGCTACCAGCGCGGCCAGCCCCTGGCCGTTCGGCGGGATCTCGTGCAGCGTGACGCCGCGGTAATCGATCGACCAGGGCGTTACCCATGAGGGCGCGTGCTCCGCGAGGTCCGCGGCACGCATCGCGCCGCCTTCAGCGCGTGCAGCCGCATCCATTCGCTCGGCCAGCACGCCGCGATAGAAACTCTCGCCGCTCGTGCGCGCGATTTCGGTGAGCGTGGCAGCGTGGTCTGCAAGTCGCACCACTTCGCCCGCGGCCGGTGCGCGGCCGTTCGGCGCGAACGTGGCCATCCATGCTGGGAAGTCGCGGTAACGGACTGCGGCGCGCTGCCAGCCCGCAGCAGTCATCGGACTCACCGGGAATCCATCGCGTGCATAACGGATCGCGGGCGCGAGCAAGCGCTCAAATGGCAGGGTTCCATGACGGGCATGCAGTGCCATCCATCCGGAGACGCAGCCCGGCACAGTGACGGCGTTCCATCCGAGGTGCGGCATCGCTGTGTCATGATCGAACGCACTGCGCGCAAGTCCGACCGGCGATCGTCCGCTGGCGTTCAGTCCGTGCAGCGCGCCGTCCCAGATGATTCCGAATGCATCGCTGCCGATTCCGTTGGCAGTGGGCTCCACAACAGTGAGTGCGGCCGCGGTGCAGATCGCCGCATCGACGGCGTTCCCGCCCTCGATGAGCACCTGTAGTCCGGCCTGCGCGGCGAGCGGTTGACCAGTGGCAACCACTTGCTGTGCGATTGTTGGCATCCGCTGCGATCGATAGGGGAAATCCCAGCGCATCTCGGCAGGTTAGCGCGCGGTTTTATACGCCGGGGAACATTGTTTCCTGTGAATGTGTGATCGCGGCTCACCTTGGGCCCAGGATCGCCGACAATATCTGCGCGCGACGGGTGGTGAGTCGCACGGAACACAAAGCGAACGAAGTCGCGAAGCCGCGCAATTTGGGAACGGGTCCACCATGCACACCTCATCATCCATCGCCATCCGCGCCGCCAGCCTCGACCGCGTGCAGCCCAAGTCACGCAGTACGACCGATCGTCGCGCGGACTCGCGGGTGGTTCGTCACGCGCTCGGTCGCCTGCGTTCGGTGCCACTTGCAGGCGTGATTGCCCCAGGCGCACGCATTGACGCCCCCTTCATCTGCGGCTGACCGCCGATACGATGGAGGCGTGACAGTCCCCACGGCACAGCCAGTATCCAAGACCAAGACGCTCGTCCTACTTGTAGACGATCAGGTGATGATCGGAGAAGCAGTTCGCCGACTCCTTGCCCCATTCACTGATATCGAATTTACTGCCACGCAGGATGCCGACGCCGGCTTCGCCTTGGCATTGAGCCGACGCCCAGACGTCATCCTGCAAGACTTGATGATGCCGGGCGTGGACGGCATGGAGCAGATCGTCCGTATCCGTGCCAACCCGGATCTTGCCGATACACCGCTGGTGGTGTTGTCTTCGCATTCGGACGCGGTCATCAAGGAGCAGTGCTTTGGTGCCGGTGCCAATGACTACTTGGTGAAACTGCCCGATGCCCTGGAGCTTGTGGCGCGCATCCGTTACCACGCCCGCATGGGTCGAGCGCAGCGCGACCGCGATCGCGCCACGCGCGCCTTGGCTGATAGCCAGGCAGAGCTGGTGCGACGCAACGCGGAAGTTGATGCTGCGAATCGCAATCTCTTTGCGATGAACGAGCTGCTTGGCGAAGAGAAGCAACGCTTCAATGAAGTTGTAGCGCTGGGAACGAAACTTGCACGTGCTCAAGACCTCAATGAAGTCATGGATCAGGCGCTGCGTCTTGCTCGAGGCTTCACCGACGCCGACGCTGGCTCCATCTGGATGGCAGGTGCGGACAGCATTCGACTGGAGTACACACAGAACGACACGCTTGAATCTGCACTTCAGCCCGGACAACGTTTGCCGCTTACGAATAGAGTACTTTCGCGCGACAGCACTTCCATTGCTGGCTATGTGGCGTCCACTGGTAAAACACTGCGCATTGATGATGTTCAGCACCTTGATGCTTCGCTTCCGTATCACTTCCTCTCGCAGGTTGATGCTCAAACCGGGTACCAGACGCGCAGCATGTTGGTTGCCCCATTGCGCGTCCGCGATGAAGTGCTGGGCGTTCTGCAACTGATCAACGCACGCGGTCGTGGCAAAGTATCCGCCGATGTGGCGGTATTCACACCGGGCGACGAGGCCGCGCTGGAACTCTTTGCGGGCATGGCATCGCTTTCAGTGGAGCGCGCCAATTTGGTGCGCGGCGGAATCATGCGCCTCATCGCCACCGCGGAGATGCGCGACCCGACGGAGACCGGTGCTCACGTACAGCGCGTCGCCGAGTGTTCCGTGGCCATGTATGAAAAGTGGGCTGCCCTGCATGGCGTGGATGAATCAGAGCGCTTCCGTCGCCGCGATGAGTTGCGTATGGCGGCCATGGTTCATGATGTTGGTAAGGTGGCTATTCCGGACCGCATCCTGAAGAAGCCAGGCAAGCTTGACGACGTGGAGTACCGGCATATGCAGACGCATTCCGTACTCGGCGGACGGTTGTTTGCAGATGCCAACAACTCGTACGACGAAGCCATGCGCGATGTCACTATCCATCACCACGACAAGTGGGATGGCACTGGGTACCCCGGCAGCGTGAGTGCAGCAATGATGGCGCTGTTACCGGTGGAGATTGACACGATCCCGGAGGCGAAGCCGTTGCGAGGCTTGGAAATCCCACTCTTTGCGCGCATCGTTGCGGTGGCGGACGTCTACGACGCGTTGACAAGTAAGCGCGCCTACAAAGAGCCGTGGACTGCCGAGAAAGTCACCGAGTTACTTCGCTCAGAGTCTGGGCGCGCCTTCGATCCGGAGCTAGTGGATATTGCACTCGAGCTCGAGGGCTACTTTCGCTCGGTGCGTTTGCGTTTCCCCTAAAGCCGATACTTCATCCTGGCATGGGTTTGTCACGCACATTCACCAAGCCGACCAACAATCGCGCGCACGCACGCGCTGTGATTGGCTGCTTCCATAGCGGCGCGGAAGGCGCGTGGGTCGGCGCCGACTCGTTCTGGGCACGTGAGGATGAGACTTTCAACAAGCCCTTCATCGCAGGTGTTTGCGGCTACGTCTAGGCAGAGTTCAAGCCAGAGATCGGTGAGTCGCGCGTCGGGAAAGCCGTAGCGGACGTGGCGAAACAGCACCAAGTCAAGGATGCGGGTCGGTACTGCATCGCGCCGCACCCATTCGTCAAGTACGAAGCGGAGTTCGCCGCGGTCGCGCACGTAGAAGAGCGCGATATCAAGCGCGTCGTACCAACGCGGGGTGAGACGCAAGAGGCCAAAGTCAACAGAGGCGAGTGCACTGGCGAGTGGGCCAGGCGCCTCCGGAAGCAGTGCGACGGGCGTGGTGAGCGGGGCGTCTGGCGATAGCCCGTCAAGCGTTGCAAGCGCGCGGCGGAACTCCAGCGCGCCGCACTCTGAACATCCCGCGGTGATGCACATGCCGGCATCGGACGCGTTCCAGACAGCAGCAAGGAATTGGTTGGCGCGAGAGAAGAGCGACTCTGCAGCGCGAATGCGCGGAGCAGATTCGATGTCGTCATGACCGTGGCGCCGATGGTGCGGATTCGTTGACATGATTGGACCTCCTGTCCGATTGGCCGCGCACTCAAGCCGGATACACAGTGCCTTACGTATTGGAGGCGTGCATTGTTTCCTCGTTACTTCTTTGTAAGAAATTTGATTTCACCGGCACGCCAGCGCGCCGTGGTCAGTCGTAAACCCCCACCCGGGCCGTCAGGATTGTGGGTTTGCGCCCCGAACTGGGGGTGTTCGTGGGGCGGCGGAGTACCAGCCGAACTCAATGATGAGGACTCCCATCACTCCAAGGAAGATTCCCACCACCGCCGCGGACACCGAACTTCCGGAGGCGATCATGCGCCCAGTGGCCGTCACCAGCGCCAGCGCGGCGCAGAACGGCCAGAGGCGCGGCTGCCAGAGCGTGATGACGCACGCCGCTGCGCCGACGGTGGCGGTACCAAGTGCTTCGCCAGCCACGGCAATGTCGGCGAGCCCTGACCACATCACTCCGAACACCAACATGCCAGTCCAACGCGCGGTGTTACTCCAATTGAATGCCGCTGCTACACCGAAAGCAATGACTGATGCCGTGAACCAGAAGAAGGGACTTCCAAAGAACGCGGCCCACGCCCAGAACGTGTTTCCATCAACGGCGCGTTGCGTAGCGGACCACCGTTCCACTAACGCATCGCCATGAGTGCGCATGATTGCAACGGGGAAGACAATGCCGAGTGCGCACGCAATCACGATCATTCGACCGCGACCCACTGCAAGAATCGGTCGCGCGCGCAGCGTTTGGTCGTCATCACTCGCCACGTCTTCGTTCATGGTGCGTCACCTGCGCCACCAGCGCCGCCTGCGCCACCAGCGCCGCCTGCACCACCAGCGCCTCCTGCACCACCAACACCGCCTGCGCCGCCCGCGCCGCTCGACATCCCAAAGCCTGCGCCGCCGACCATCCCGCCCGGGAACATGCCAGCTGCAGGATGCACGTTTGGACCAAGATCCCAGTACGCGGGTCGTGCGGTGTAGGTGTACGCCTCGGGTGCCCAACCGTAGGTCTTGGGATCATCAGCCATCGGAACGTTCAGGTTCGGATCGCGGCCTGGGAATCCGCCGGTGTCGTAGTATGGATCGGCGTAGCCGTTCCACCATGAGTTGCTGTAGATGCTGCGCGCGGGCGAGGCACCCAGCGAGACCGGTGCAGGAATCACGCCGTTCTCCGACGGCACGTTGCTTGGCGTACTACCGGCTGGGACGCCGTTCCCTGGCTCCCATCCCTGCGGAACCTGGGCGCGTTGTTCGCGCTGCGCGCGGTCCCACTCAAGTTGCACGGCGCGGCGACGGACTGCATCGTGGTTTGGCGCTTGCCCGGCATCGGGGCCTTGCGCTTTCCAGCCCATGGCGCGCATGTAGCCCGGCGCCCAACCTTGATAGTCACCAAGAACGTTCTCTTGCAAGAGGAACGCAGTCAGCGTGTCCACCGCACGTCGGTGGCGATTGAGCAGATTCCATGATGCACGCGCCACGCCGGATTCCACTTCAACAGCCTGCTCCAAGTGATCGATGTCGTTGGTGTCTGGCGTGGGTGCGGTGCCCGCCGCTTGCGACTTGGCGCGCGCAGTCGCTTCATCAAAGGTGATTTGGTCGAGGGTTGGAACATACTG
>JBILYM010000101.1:0-7414 GCA_044377725.1 Phycisphaerales bacterium | reverse complement strand
GACACCACCTACTGGGGCGGCGAACGCAAGTGGCTTGCCGACGAGCGCTACACCGGCGACCGCGAACTCGATAACCCACTCGCCGCCGTGCAGATGGGTCTCATCTATGTGAACCCCGAAGGTCCGAACGGCAAACCCGATCCGCTCGCCTCCGCGCGCGACATCCGCGAAACCTTCGCACGCATGGCCATGAATGACGAAGAAACCGTTGCGCTCATCGCCGGCGGACACACCTTCGGCAAGACGCACGGCGCGGCTGATCCAAGCAAGTTTGTTGGACCTGAGCCAGAGGCAGCACCGCTGCAACAGATGGGCCTTGGCTGGAAGAACAGCTTTGGAACCGGCAATGCTGGCGACACCATTTCCAGCGGCCTTGAGGGCGCGTGGACGGCAACTCCCACCACGTGGGACAACAGCTATTTCGAAACCCTGTTCGGCTACGAATGGAAACTCACCAAGAGTCCAGCCGGTGCGCATCAGTGGATCCCCACCGATGAGTCTGCCGCCACCACCGTACCGGATGCGCACCACGCTACGAAGCGCCATGCGCCGGTGATGCTGACCACGGATCTGGCGATGCGCATGGATCCAAACTACGAGCCGATTTCGCGTCGGTTCCTGAAGAACCCCGAGCAATTCGCGGATGCGTTTGCCCGCGCGTGGTTCAAGTTGACGCACCGTGACATGGGTCCGGTGGTTCGTTACCTTGGCCCACTGGTTCCGAAGGAGGTCCTCATTTGGCAAGATCCGGTGCCGGCAGTCACGCACGAGTTGGTGAATGCGCAGGATGTTGCCGCGCTCAAGGCGAAGGTGCTCGGCGCAGGTCTCTCCGTTGCACAGTTGGTATCCACAGCGTGGGCCTCTGCGTCCACTTTCCGCGGCACCGACAAGCGTGGCGGCGCCAACGGCGCGCGCATTCGTCTTGCACCGCAGAAGGATTGGGCGGTCAACAATCCTGCTGAACTCGCCAAAGTTCTGAAGGCGCTCGAAGCGATTCGCAGTGAATTCAACGCGGCACATGCTGCTAGCAAGAAGCAGATTTCCATTGCCGATCTGATTGTGCTTGCCGGATGCGCAGCTGTTGAGCATGCGGCGAAGGCTGCTGGCGTTGCAGTGACGGTTCCGTTTGCTGCAGGCCGTACCGATGCATCGCAAGATCAAACCGATGCGCATTCGTTCGCAGTGCTTGAGCCAACCGCAGACGGCTTCCGCAATTATGCTGGTGCGGAAAATGCAGCGCCAGCTGAATACCTGCTGGTCGACAAGGCGTCCCTGCTGACGCTCACCCCACCAGAGATGACCGTGCTCGTCGGCGGCCTGCGCGTCTTGGGCGCCAACTTCGACCACTCCAAGCATGGCGTGTTCACCGCACGCCCTGGAACGTTGACGAACGACTACTTCGTCAATCTCCTTGACATGCGCACAACGTGGACGCCAACATCTGCGACCGAGCAAGCCTTCGAAGGCCACGATCGCAGCACTGGCAAGGTCGAATGGACCGCTACCCGCGTAGATCTTGTCTTCGGATCAAACTCACAGCTCCGCGCGTTGGCCGAGGTGTACGCCAGCGCCGACGCCAAGGAGAAGTTCGTGCACGACTTCGTTGCCGCCTGGACGAAGGTGATGAACTTGGATCGATTTGATATTCACTGAGTTGCAAAGGGGTAGAACACCGTTCTATCCTTTCGGAAATAGCGATGTTTGACTTCTGCTTTATAGAGGTTATACTTCTACATATCACGGGCGCGGTTCGCATCTCCTGACGAAGGGCAAGAGCCTTGAGCTTGAACTCACACAATCTCTATGCCTTGCTCGGGGAGTTGCATGACGCGCTCCTGCTCGAGGACGCAGCTCCGGTCGAGTGGATCGTCTGCGGTGGAACCGCTCTCGCACTGCAAGGGTTCGGCACACGGACGACCCAAGATGTGGATGTACTCGGCAACTGGGTGGCCACTGGATTGCAGGTCGTCGCTATCGGCGCATTCCCGCCAGAGGTTGTGCGAGCCATCGCGCGCGTCGCGGCCGCGCACCCTGAACTTCAGGGAATGGGTCCGCGATGGGTCAACCTTGGTCCTCAGGAGATCGTGAAGCATGGCTTACCCGAAGGGTTCGCGGCTCGGCTCACCGTTACGCGGATCGGAGCGCGACTTGTGTTGCATCTACTCGGCCGCCTCGACCTCATCGCGCTGAAGTTGTATGCCGCCGCTGACGACATGGGGCGACGCCAGCAGATCCATCTTGATGATCTTCAAGTCTTCAATCCAACCGCCACAGAGCTGGACCATGGAATCCAATGGGTCCTGCGGATGCCGGACCCACATCACCGTATCCGCCCGTCACTCAAGAGCATCGTCGAGGAGCTTGGACATGAAGACCTTGCTTACTACATCTGAGACGCGAATCCGCACGTCACTACTCGAAGTACTCCACGCGCAGTGGCGCGCGTTTGGAGTGCCATTCAACACCGCCCGCTTAACGAGCCAACTTGAGGTCATTGACCCCGAGGCGCTGTTGTGGTGCTCGCTTGAATTCACCCCCACAGAACTGCGGTTCGCGGAGGGCGTTTATGCATGGGTGTCCGCCAATCGAACACGACTCAACCGTCAGCGACTCAACAAACTCGCAAAAAACGCCTCGCACGATCCACGCGCCAAGCGCTGGCGTGAACTCGATGCCAATGCGCCCACAAGCGCGTCGCCGCCGCGAAAGAAAGCCCCTCACACAACCAAGCCACTCGGAAATCGTGCGGACGGTCCATCCACCCTGCTCCTCCGCTCACGCGACACGCTTGGCAATGACTGCCGCTCATTCTTGATCGTGCAACTCATCGGCAGCCCTCGCGGCGTGCGCCTCCGTGATGTGGCGAATGCCACTGGCTATTCTTACCGCAGCATCTCCGAGGCCGCCACCGGATGGGAGCGCGCCGGCATCGTGCGCATTCAGCATGGGCACTGTGTGCTAGTGAAGCCGGCCCCTTGGTCAGAGTTACTTCGCTGCGATGCCCCGCAAGTAGTCACCATCGACTGGCAGACCGCCTATCGAGCCACGATCGAACTCCTTCGCACTCTCGGCAAGGCCAACACCAATCGTTTCGCAGCCGACCATCCACTGGTGATCTCTGCAATCCGTATTGCCAATGATGAGTTGGATATTGCAGCGTCGGGCGCGGAACGATCGCACACGCCAGCGCTTGGCCTACTGCGAAGCGCGTGCGAAACAGCAGGAAACTAAACACGCCTTACGCGCGCTTGATCGTCCTTGCAATTTAACATTTGATTTCTAATCTGCAAACATTGGAGCTTGGACATCAGTGATGACGACGATCGCGACGACCGGTTCGAGATGTGCACCGGACCACCCCGCCTACTTGCGCGGGGTGGCTGCACTATCTAACTCTTGCCGCGTTGCGATCGGCACATAGCCGATCTCAAAACCCTTCGGCGGCTGCACGATTTGTACCGGATCAAGCTTCGCAAGCGCGCCCACCGTTGGCGGCGCGAGGTACTCGCGATCCTTGGTCCACTCGCGGTGCATCTTCTCCACGAGCAGCTGAATACGTTCGCGCTCTGCCTTGGTGATGTCTGCATGCTGCATCGCGGGCTGATCGGCAAAGCGATACCAGTAGTACGTCACCACGCTGCCATCCCCAAGATGCGCTTGGAACGGACCAGCTACAGGCCCAGGCATTTTCCACGCGCTCTTCGCATCGTCTGGAGTGTCATACGGCGCTTCTGCATCCTCACGCGGGCGATCGAACGTGACGCGCGCAAGCCCAGTTGAACTGGGCACATCCTTTGCCGCCGCAACAACCCACTGCGATTTCTTCTCATTCGTCTTCAGTTTGAAATACTCCGGCAGCACAACGAGATCGCCTGAAGGCGAGGACATGCGCCGCACACGCGATGCGTCCCACTCATATCCATACGTGGTCGGATCGGCAGCAATCGGCTTGCCGAATGACTTCCACGCGATACCAATCTTCTGGTCGTTCGCCGCCCCATCAGGATAAATCTGCCACGTCGAGTCGCCCTCCGATCGAAACTTCTGTACGAATTCACCCGCAGGATTCACCGCCCCACTCGCCTTGGCACCACCATCAAACCACGCCTTCACTGCATCCCACATCGCTGACTTCTTGTAACTCGTCAAGCGATGCAGCACGACCGTCTTGCCATCCGCACCCACCGGAAACCGCGTCGGCGCAACGCGCGCAAATGAATCGCCCTTTGCATCGACGGCAAGCATCGCTGGCACGTACTGCGTCTCCATCTGAAACGCCTTGTTCGGATCCGAAGCACGCGAGTCAAGCAGCTGACCCGCGTACTTGGCATCAACCTCCGCGGAGTGTGACCAGAAATACGGCGTGAAGAAGCACACTGGCCCCTTGAAGTTGCCCGTGTTTAAGAACAGCGTCCAACAGTTGTCGCCGCTCGGAATGTTCGTGCCACCAGTGGTTGACTTCGCCGCAATGAGTGGCAGCGGCAAATATCCGTAGCCAAACAAATCACCGCGCGTTCCCTGCGCGATGTTCAGTCCGTCAATTGGAAACAAGAGCCACGGACTCAGTTGCGCAACACCGTACAGACCGGCGGGTTTCTTCCAGTCACCCGCGCCGTGGGCGGGCCCGTTCGCGATCTCCGTGAAATTCACCGCGACGCCGCCCATGATGAACTTGGGTGTTTCAGTTGGAAATCGTGTGTCGCGCCACCAACCGAGCCCGCCCTCGATGTCGGAGTACAGATCCTTCGGCGCTTCGCCTTCGTACTGCGCGTGCATCCATGTACCGAACAATCCCGTCTGGAATCGATGCCCCGGATAGTGTTCAAGCAGCGGCCACGCCGCGGCGTACAACGAGAAACCTGCATTGAATTCCGCGGGTACTTGCTCACAGCCGACAAGCATGTAGCCCGCCATTTCGGCGTTCTGTGGCGCAGTGGTCTGCGGCGTTGCATTCTGCAGCGAATCGTTCCGCAGCTTCGCCTTCTCTTGTGCAAACCCGGTGCATGTAAGTGCGAGCGGCAGCAGCGCGGCAAGCGTGATCGTATTCATGCGACAAGTATCCCACGGGACGCGGCCATTCGCCCGCGATCAATCACAGCAATATCTTGGCCATCACCACGATCACTACGATCGACACCACATCAAGGACCAGGCCGGCGCGCATCATGTCGCGACTGCGGACGCGGCCACTTGCATAAACAAGTGCGTTGGGCGGCGTTCCAACGGGCAACGCGAATGCCCAACTCGCAGCAAACACCGCTGGAATCACCAGCGTCTCCGGCTTCACCCCAAGACCCGGCGCCAGACCGCCCACGATCGGCACCGCCATCGCCGCCAGCGTGGTGTTCGATCCGACCTCGCTACCAAACACAAGGAGCGCCACCATGATGGCAAGCACCGCTAGCGACGGCAGCGTTCCGGCCGAATGAATGATCGTTCCCAGCGATGTAGAAAGCCCAGTGCGCTGCATCGCATCGGCAAGGCACAAGCCGCCCCCAAAGAGAACCAACACACGCCACGGCACCTTTGCAAACGCTGCGCCGTCAAGAATGCCGCGTCCGGGTCGATCCTTACTCGGCACCATAAAGAGAAGCACCGCTGCGCCCACGCCGATGGTTCCATCCTTCAACGATGGCAACAGCTTGGCGTACAGCGGCTGACTCACCCACGCTGTCACTGCGAGCAAAAAGATCCCAAGCGCGATCCATCCGTCGCGGCTCACGGGCTGCTCACGCTGATCACCTGCTGGCACCGTGATGCCGCGCGCGGGGAACAGCCACACGCCGAGCACTGCAATTGCAATTGGTAGAAACACCGCCGTGGTTGGCACGCTGAAGCGCAGCCACCGAACAAAATCCATCTCCACGCCATTCTTGCGAAGCCACTCCACCGCGATCGGATTCGGCGGGCTGCCGATGATCGTGAGTGCGCCACCGATACTGGCCGCAAACGCAACTCCAAGAAACAGCGAAGTACCAAAGCGCCCGGCAGCTGCGCGACCAGCGTCATCCACTGCAGCGCTGCGTGCACGCGCCGCGAGTGCCACTGCAAGCGGCAGCATGGTGGCGGTGGTTGCCAAGTTGCTTACAAATGCGCTCATCAGTGCGGTGGCCAGCATTACGGCCGTCAACACGCGCAGCGGTGATGTGCCTGCGCGCCGCACCAACCACGAAGCAAACCTCGACGAAACAGCAGTGCGCTCCAGCGCAAACGCAAGTAGCGCCCCGCCACCAAAGAGAAAGATCACATCATTTGCAAACGGCGCGGCAATCTCTGCCGGCGTACCGATTCCAAGAACACCAAGCGCAACCAATGGAATCAGCCCAGTGATTGCCGGCTCCACCGCCAGCGTCACCCACCAGGTAGCCATCAGTGCCAGCAACGCGAACACCCACGTTGCATCGGGCGCAAGTCCCAACGACGGTCCCGCAAACCACGCAACCACTGCAAGCGCGGGACCAATGACAAGCCCCAGCCGCTCCACGAGTGGCGAGCCATGCTCAAGCTCGCCCGAGAGTTCATCGTCCTGTGATTGCGTTTGATGCGCCATCGGATAGCAGAGTAGCGGACGGACCCTCTTACAGTGGTGCGATGGCGATGGTGAGTACCGCAGTCGTGATTCGCACAGCGCGATTACATCTAGGATGCATGTTCTGACGATCGCCTAGACACCCACAAATCAAGGGCTACTCCATGAAACACTTCCGGACATTCGCGCGAACCATGACACGCGCGCTGCTTGCCTCGGGCGCACTGGTCGCCATCTTTACTGCCCACCACGCCGACGCATGCACACGCATCCTCTACGTGGCGAAAGATGGCACCGTGATCACCGGTCGCGGCATGGATTGGATGGAAGACACGCAGCCGAATCTATGGAGCATGCCGCGCGGCGTGCGCCGTGAGGGACTCGCTGGACCGGCGAGCATCGCTTGGACTTCAAAGTATGGAAGTCTGATCACCAGTATGTACGAGATTGCAACGGTGGACGGCATCAACGAGAAGGGACTGGCGGCAAACATGCTGTACCTCGTTGAGAGTGATTACGGAACTTCGGAGGGCAAGCCCATGCTCTCGATCTCATTGTGGGCGCAGTACGTCCTGGACAATTTCGCCACCGTGGCCGAAGCGATTGAGAAGTTGCGAGCGGAGCCATTCCGCGTTGCGGCGCCGCTTCTTCCCAACGGATCGCCAGGTACGGGCCACTTAGCGCTTTCGGATTCCTCGGGCGATTCAGCGATTCTTGAATACGTGCATGGCAAGTTGGTGATCCATCACGGCAAGGATTTCACGGTGATGACCAACTCTCCCACCTACGACGAGCAGCTTGCGCTGAACACCTATTGGAAGTCGATCGGCGGAACCACATTCATGCCAGGAACAAACCGCGCGGCGGATCGATTCGTGCGTGCGT
>JBILYM010000100.1:0-7451 GCA_044377725.1 Phycisphaerales bacterium | reverse complement strand
CGCTGCGAGTTGCGGATGTTTCGGGGCCAGCGGACCATCGCCCACATGGATGCTTGCCATCGACCTCACGTTGTTGATTGGCCTGTGCGTGCTACGACCACGCGGTCGTCGCCTGCCGCCCGCGGAACTGGGACGCAAAGTTGGCTACGTCATGTTTGTCCCCGTGTTGCTTGGCGTCGGAATCGCGTTTGGCGTGCCGGATCGCGCCGCAGTCACACTGGAAGTTGATGACACTGCCACACCAGTGGTCATCACCACCCCCGTGGTCACCGCCACCACAGCCTGGCCGCCGATGCCGGCCACCGCCAAGCCGTGGTACGCGCCAGAGTTTGAATCATGGAAGGGCCAGCGACTGGATGCCCAAGAACTCATGCTCTTGGTGCAGCGACCGCTCCCCGCCAACTTGAATGTCGGCCGACATCACATCGTCTTCATGCGCGATGACTGCGATCACTGCCACGAGCTCTTAAACAGCTATTTCAGCGGCCCGTTGACAACCCCAACTACCACCATTTCTATCCCTGATGCCACTGGCGAACTGTTGGAAAACCCCTGCGACCAATGCAGTAAAGCAACTTTCCCCCCAAAAGACATTAACTATATCCTGAGTACCCCAGTACTCCTCACCGTCGAGGACGGCGTGGTGATCGGCATCTGTACGAATAGCGAAGACGCCACGTTGGTGCGCGCCGCGCTGAACGCGAAAGGCAAAGTCAATCCATGAATGGACTGCTGCGTCGCATTGCTATGCCCACCCTGCTTCTCACCTGCGTCGCTATCGAGTGGTCACGTGGCGGCGACGCACTTCCAAATTGGCTCGCAAACCTCTCCGTCAAGACCGGAGCCGGTTCGGACAAGGTGCTGCGCATTCTGATTGCTGTTGAGTTGTGCGGCGCCCTGTTTGCGTTTCTTTCGTCTGGATTGTCGCGCCGTGTTGCTTGGCTGACAGGCATCGCGTTCGCGTTTAGTGGTCTTGCGGAACTTTCCGCGATCATCAATGCCCCCGGTGATGCGGCGGTTCCGGCCAGTATGTGGATCGCCCCGCTCGTTGGTCTGGCCATCGGCGCTGGCACGCTTGCACTCCTGATGCGGCCCAACGCAGCGCCCGCCCCACGCGGTCGCATTTCAGCATTGAAGGTCATTGGAGCAATCGCAGTTGCAGCGTTTGCATTTGGACTCGCCGGGCGCCTTGACTTGGCTCCGCGAACCAATTCCCGGTTGAGCAGTAGCGGCGCGGAAATGGTGGTGCTCAACCCGAGCGAATGGGTTGGCATGACCATGGCCGAGGCAGGCCTCGCTCGACATGTTCCTAGCCTGACGCCTCTGACGCTGGAAGGAACCAAGTGGGTGGTGTTCTATTCACCCACCTGCGGCCGTTGTCATGAAGTGTTTCGAACGTACTTTTCCGGCCCGCAAGAAGGCAATGTGATTGCCGTCCTTGTGCCACATGGCCCCGGCGTCAAGGTGTTGCCAAGCGATCAGCCCGCCGACGTGGAATGCACCGGCTGCGAACGGGTTTCGCTTCCGGATACCAAGCAGTGGATCATTACCCCGCCAACCATCGTCAAAGTGGAAAACGGTCGAGTGACCTGCGTCACCAGCACTGATTACGACCGCTGCCGAACGCCAGCAGACGTCAAGCAGTGACCGAACGCACCCGCACAAGGTGAGCGCACACGGAAAGTTCGTTGCCGCCACTCATCGGGAATCGGCGTGGCTCGGTTGAATCATCAACGATCGCTTCGGCGGCGGCCCATCGCGTGGCATCATCCATGCGATCGTCTGCAAGCATCCAGACTGCAGTGGCTGCAAGCGCTTCGGGCGCATTGCGGAACGCGCTGCGTGCAATCGATCCATCCGGACCGCGCATGGCGGATACATGTGATTCAAGCAACACATTTCCAAGCCGTGCCAGTTCGCCGGTCCGCGCAGCACGACGTGTGGCACCACTAGCCAATGATTCCAGTGCCGGAATCACCACGTGCCGAACGACTCCGCGCGGAGTGTCACGCCGATCGTTGGTGGGATCTTCACGCCATTGCACCCCCAGATCAACGCACGCCAAGCGCAATGATTCGCGCGACATGCGTAAACACGGGCGCACCAGCAAGAGGTGCTGCGATCCAGGCGTTTCACACGGGATGGGGCGACGCCCGGGCATTCCGCCCATGCCACCAAGACCAGCGCCGCGCGCCAGTGCAATCAGCATGGTTTCCAGTTGATCATCCGCGTGATGCGCGGCAAGAATGCTGTTGGCGCCGCACTCAAGCGCCATGGATGTCAGCGCTTCATACCGGGCAGTCCGCGCACGGTCGGCCAGTCCGGCACCGGCAGTCAGATCAAGGCGCCGAGCGAGTACACGTACACCCAGTTGCGCACCGACCATCGCAACGCATTGGCAATCAAGTGCTGATTCGCTGCGAATACCGTGATCGACCGTGCCCACTACAAGTTCAATACGCCCGTGTGCAGCCAGTCCCGCGCACAACGCCATGAGCGCGGTTGAATCCGCACCGCCGCTGGCCGCCACCATAACTCGTGCGCCGTCAGGAACACCGGAACGCGTCAATCCACGAGCCACTTCTGCCGCCAACGGATGACGACGGCATGCCAAGATGAGCCGCTCATCAAGTGCTGCAATCATGGCGCGGGGGTGGATGTCGGTGTGGCCGCAGGTGCGGGCACAGGTGCGGGTTCCGGCACAGGTGCAGGCGCGGGTGTAGGTACCGGTGCAGGTGCGGGCACAAGCTCCGGTGCCGGCGCGGGCGCAGCCACCGCCGCTTTCGGAAGCTCCACCACCAGTTCGCTTTCGATCACGCCCTCCATCGGCGCGCGTGCACGCCAACGCACGCGAGGCGCCGCGGCAAGGATGTCCGCAGCCAATGACACACCTTGTACGAACGGCTCGGGCGATTCAGGCACAAAGAGCGCGGGCGCAGTGGTCCATGATCGCAAATGCGACGCCAATGTTGATCCAGAGAAACTGCCAAGTTCATGCGCATCATCTGGATCGGCCATGCGCTCTGCAGCAGCAATCGCGGTTCCAATCTTGTCAAGCAGCGTGGGGTCAGTGGCAATGATTTGCCATGCGCCGTTCGCGCCACTCTGCGTGGCCCATGCAAGGCGGACGGATCGCGCAAATGGGTGATCTGCAAAGATCGACCGCACCGCGGGAGCAATGTCGACCACGCGCACCGCACCCGTTGCAGATTCGGCGCGAACGACCGGCGGCATGTTGGCCCGTGCAGACACGCTTTCCACACATCGCTGCGCCCAACCGTCCCACTGTTTTTCTGCAAGCACTGGGTCGCGCACCTCAAATGCAATGCCGAGTGTCGGGACGCGCACCGACGTTCCATCAAGTGCGGCATCTCCAACCACCACAATCTGTCGCGCACCCATGTTGGAACGCATCGCATCATCAATGCGCCCCTCGAGCAAGAATGCGTCGACTACTTCCTGTTTATCAAGCGGACCTCGCCACGGATTCATTACCAAGGCCGCCACACCTGCACCGTCCAAAGCGCGCAGTAAACCGGCATCAGCAGGCGCGCCAGACGCCACATGGATCGGCGCTCGATCAAATCGACTGCGGTGACGAACCCGCAACTGACCATCAACGGCACGCGCGGTGAACACCGTCATGCCGCCCGTTGGGAGTTCATGCCTCCACACCACTTCAACCGGCGCGGTGTCCCATCCATTGGCGGCCACAAGATCAGCAGCAGCAGCAAGTGAACCATCTGCATTCGGCGCATCGATGCGCCCCACCACTTCGTCAAAGAGCGCCGTGCGGTCCGATGAACCAAGGACAAGATTCGGAGGTCGCCACGCCGCAGCAACTTGCTGAACGGGATAGATCGATCGCCCACCCGCAGCGGTCGCCGGCTTTAACTTCTCCACAAAGAGATCAAGGAGCGGCTGCTCGATGCGAGTCACGATCGCCCACTCCACTTGGCCAGCGCGGGTGCGTTCGATGTACGTGACATCGGTGCCCAGGAGTAGGTCAACCAAACTGGAGGGATCCACGCCCAAGTCCGCCGCCAGACGATCCCATGTCTGCACCAAGACGCGCGAGCCTGCAAGCCGCAGCAGCGCCGCCTGCGCGGGAAGCATGTCTGTATCAGCACGCAGCCCCTTGGCACCGCGCACCCGAACCACCACTGCTACATCTGCGGGGACGACCGTTGCACTTCCAAAGACGCCCTCACCGGGCGGCAGCGCCCAAGTTGCGGACGCCGCGCCCATGGCGCACAGCACAGCGATCGCATAGAGCACACGGAGCGCAGAGAGCACACCAGGTGTTCGTGGCAACCTTCGTTTCATGGTGAACGCGACTATGACCGCACAGCGCCAGCGGTTCGGAACTAGTAACTACGAACGTGTACTTGACCATCCGAAACGGTAGAGGCCGCATCGGGCGCCCCCTTGGTTTCCGAGGCCTGTAGGACGCCGCTGTTGGAAACGCGCGGCATGCCAAGAAGTATCGAATCAAGTCGACCAGCGCCCTGCACGACCGATCCGCGCAATGCATCGCCAACTGCAGGCTGTGATCGATCGGCGCGGGAGTTACCCATCCACCACGCAGCGCCGAGAGCACACGCGGCCAAGACCAATGCGCCTTGCGCAATACTCACCACGATGCGGCTGGTTCGCATCGATCGGGCTTGCGCGGGATCAGTCGCGTTGTTGTAGCCCAAGCGATGCATGACCGAATGAGTCACGTCGGGGGCAATGCTTTGATCGTTACGGTCGTTCGGAATCATTCCATGACCTCCTCGGCCTTCCTGGCCAGTTCTTCGTCACTATTGATCACCGCATGCATGCGCTTACGAGCGCGATGTAGATGACTCTTGATGGTGCCTTCCGGCATCGAAAGATGGCTGCTCACTGCCTCGATCGACCAATCTTGATGATGGAACAGCGTGACGATCTCGCGCTGCAGCGGCGTGAGGCACGCAATGGCAACATCCAAGATGCGGCTCAGGTGATCACGCTTCTCGGCGGCCACCATCACGTCGTCGGGACGATCGGAATCCGATGCCCAGAACTCCATGGCTTCGCTATCACTGACGGGACGATGCTTCTGCATGTGATTCACATACAGGCGTCGGGCGATGGTGAATATCCATGTTGAGAATCGGAAACGCGTATCGAATCGACCAATGTTCTTGATAACCCGAACGAACGCCTCTTGCACCATGTCTTCCGCGACGTCCGGACGACCCGATAGGCGCACCATGAATCCGTACAGGGCGCCCTGGTGCTCGCGAATCAGCTCTTCAATGGCCGCACCATCGCCGCGCTGGGCGCGTCGAATGAGTCGGTTCTCGTGAGCCTTGCTGAGCATGCAAGAAGCCTACCGCTCCGTGCACTCTGGGTTGCCAGTCCCCCGCCGCTGATTGACCGAGGATTGCCAAAAACACACCCGCCCGCCGGTCCGTCGTGGCCGGCGGGCGGGTGTTGGAGCCCGCGGAGGTGCCCCGAGGGGCACTTTCCACGGACGAGGATCTGGTTTACGCAGCTTTTGAAGAGCGGCGACGGGTGGTGCTGGCAGTGGCGGTGGTACTGGTCCGGCCGACGACTGCCGCCGTTTCCAGGGAAGTCAGGGCCGCAACCAATGCCGCCGGAGTGGTGGCTGAGACGTCGGCGCCGATCTCTTCGGCTAGGCCGAGCGCGCGGTTGAACACGCCGCCGCCGCACACGATCCGTAGGTTTGGATGACCACCGATTTCCTTGATTTGGTCAATCAGCGCGCGAATAGCCGGCGCATCACTTGCAGCGGATGCCCACAGGACCAGCGTTCCAGCGCGGGTGCTGGCGAGTTCTTCAAGGACCTCGTCGTTGGCCACGCCGGCACCCGCAAAGAAGACTTCGTATCCCGCAGCGTCCAGCAGATCCACTGCGATCTGCGCTCCCAGTTCCTCGCCCTCGGTTGGGCCGCAGAACATGAGGATTCGACCAGCGGAACGCTCGACGCGGGTGTAGGTAGTTGAGCCCTGATGCGCGATCTGGCGGAGCGCGCGGGTGGCATAGTTGTAACTGATGCGCGAGAGCTGGTCCTTCTTAAAGAGCTTGACGAGCATCTCGTGGATCGGCCAGTAGATGTCATTGGCAAGGCGCTCGGCGGGAATGTTCTGCGCGGTCAACGTGGCCACGAATGCGTGGGCGCGACGACGGTCGCCGGAGACGAGGTGCTGGAAGAGCTGTTCGATGGTGGATTCGAGATGCATAGTTCTGTGTTCCTTACAAGTGGTGCGCCGCGTTGGTGTCGGCGTGAGAGTGGCATCGGGCGATCCGGTTTCAGGCCGCCACGGCCAGGCAATTTCCTTCGTTATGGCGCACTTATTCTTTGTTATCGATCAATTCAGGGCACTTTCCGGGTCCGTAGAACCGCCTACCATCGTCCCAATGGTCGAAATCGGACCCATCTGGACCCAGGAAGCACTGCGCGACAGTCCCCACGTTGACGCCGAGAAGGCGCGCAAGGTGCAAGGCATGTTCGCCGCTATCGCAGGCAGCTACGACCTCAACAACCGTTTGCACTCATTCTTTCAGGATCAACGCTGGCGCCGCGCTGCCGTTGGAGCCGCTGGTGTGGATGCCACCACCCGCGTTCTTGATGTTGCGTGCGGTACCGGCGATTTGGCGGAGGCGTTCGCGGATGCTGGCGCCGCTGAAGTGACCGGCGTGGATTTCACCCCGGAAATGCTTGCCATTGCGCGGGACAAGGGACGCAAAAACCAAGGCGCGCCAAGCGCCAACTCGGCAGGCACTTCACCAGGCTCAAGAACAGCACGCCCCTCAGTGGCGTATCACCAAGGCGATGCCATGCAATTGGCGTTCCCTGATCAATCCTTTGATGTGGTGTCGATTGCGTTTGGAATCCGAAACGTTGCTGTACCGGCGCGCGCGCTCGCGGAGTTCTTCCGAGTGCTGCGCCCGGGCGGTCGACTGGTGGTCTTGGAATTTGCGGACCCAACCAATCCCATCATTCGTTGGGGAAGCAACCTGTACACCAAGCGCATCATGCCGTGGACGGCCTCCATGGTGGCGCGGGACGCTTCGGGTGCCTATCACTATCTGCCGCGCTCGGTGAGCACATTCCTGCAGCCGCGCGAATTTGCGCAAAAACTGCAAGAAAATGGCTTTGAACAGTGCAGTGCCGCGCCACTCACCATGGGGATTTGCGTTCTGCACCGGGCTATTCGACCGAAGAACCGGTAAATCCCGCTACACTTTGAAGCATGTCACAATCGCGCCCCCACGGATGGGTGCCGCCGCGGCAGGACGCCGAGAAAGTGAGTCGTTCCAATGATCGTTGACTGCTCTACACGAGTCTTTAATTCGCCTGAACAACTTGGTCGCGAAACTGCTGAAGCGCTGCGCCGCTTCACCGCGCTTCGTGGCACCCGCCTTGAGTCGACTGCTGCTGCGCTTGAGCGCGCCAT
>JBILYM010000099.1:0-7466 GCA_044377725.1 Phycisphaerales bacterium | reverse complement strand
AGTTGACTCGTCACCGGGTTGAACGCTTGCACTTGCGTACCGCCGGAGAACAGCACTTCCCCATTTCCAAGCGGATGAACGCCACGACCGGTTGGCGTGGAGATCTGTCCTTGCAACTCACCGGTTGGGCTAAAGAGAGATGCTCCGGCAGCTCCGGAGAAGAACATGGCAATCACTGTGCCGTCGGGCAACACCTGAATCTGCTGCGGCGTCCGCATGGTTCCGCCGCCTTGCCCAGCCGTGTAGAACGGCGCGGAGGTCGCGCAGTTCAGTGGCGCGAATTCCAGATTGTGGTCCAGGATGTCGCCGACCAGAAATCCACCGTTGTACGGGAAGAGCGACCACGTCTTGCCGAAGGACGGACTGGCGCACACCTGTGTCAAGCCGGTGCCGTCGTAATTCATGGACCAAATCGCATTAGCACCCGGGGTGGTCTCGAAAGCGCCGTCATAGAGTCGAATGAACCACACCTTGCCATACGCAATGCAGATGCCTTCCGGGTTGCACACTCCATCCGAAGGTCCAGCAAGCGTGCGAATGTATTGACCGCAAGAGGAGTATTCACGCACTGCGTCATCGGCACTGCAACCTTGATCACTGCCAACATCGGCCATCAGGAACGTGCCTTGCGGGGTCTGCGCAACTTGGATGACCTGCTTCATGCGGCCATCGTTGGGAATGAAATTGTTGGAAATCACTGAGCCGTCAAAGGCATTGAATGCCCAGATCTTGTCGCCGAATGTGTCTGGAATCAACAGCACCGACTGCGACTGCGCCCACGCCGAAACTGCCACGAGGGGAATGCACGAGAACATGACGGCCGCGCGTCGCATGGGGGTCAACATGCCAACATTGTCACCACCTGCGCATGGGCGGACAAGCACAATCCACAGCGTGGGTAACAAATTGCCCGAAATTTCATGGGAACTTCCGCGGTGTTTCCGAGAACCACGGAAACGGCGGGTTACTGTGGCGCCACGCAAGGAATTTCGCGGCTTAGCCGCAAGGGATTGAAATGGGAAATCAGAGAATTTCTGTACAGGCCGCACACTGTGCGGTGGCGGCGATCACCTGCACTGTCATCACCGGACCAGCGTCCGCGGGACTATCGATGGGAAACGGTAGCAGTAGCGGAAGCGCAGCAACTTCGTTGCGCATCTCCGAACTGCGCGTTGATCAGCAAGGGGCGGACACCGACGAATACTTTGAGTTGTTTGGCGCTCCAGGGACGTCGCTGACTGGATGTTGGTTCGTAGCGATCGGCGATAGCGGCACCGACACCGGTGGCATTGTGGAGATGGCGATCGACCTTTCCGCATGGACGCTCGGATCCAATGGACGGTTTGTCGGGCACGAAGCAACTTTCGGCGCGACAGCGTTCAACGGCCAGATGCTTGTCGTCGATCCAGCGGGAAACCACGCCACCATCGGCGCGGGCGACTCGCTGAACTTTGAGAACTCTGATTCCGTGACGTACCTCCTCGTACGTGCGTTCGCAGGCAATGTCGGCATGGATCTTGACCCAGGGAACGACGGCACGCTGGACACCCTGCCGTGGAAGGAACTGCTGGACTCGGTGGCATTCGTGCGAGCGAACTCCACTGACTCCATCTATTCAACAGTGACCGTGGGGCCACTGAAGTTGACATCCACGGGCGGCATGCCGCCGCACGCGTGGCTCGATGACGCCGGCTGGCATGCAGGCGAATACGCCTCATGGGTGTACGACAGTCCGGGCGGCGGTCCCGCGGTGCCAGCTCCAGGCGCGGCGGTAACGCTGGCTGCTTCGGCATGCGCCGCGTTGAGTCGGCGTCGGAAGCGCTAAGTCAGGGATTGGACGAGGAACTCTGGGGCGGCATCGGCACTGCGCCGGTGCCGCCCGTGGCGCGCACTTGTTCAGCGATCATCGGCTCCAGAATTTCCAGGGTTCGCATTGCAAATCCAGTGGCGTACGCAAAGCCATATCCGTACAGCGGGTAATCAAACCAACTGCCGTCACGGTTCTGGTCGATCGCCATCTGTTCAGCAAGCCAGCGCACTAAGAGATCACGGCGTGGACCGGCGGGTGCCACTTGCAGCACCCGAGCGCAGTAATAATGTCCAAAGAAATAGTAGTAGCCAGAGTTTCGATAGAACGCCTCATGCGGCATAACCCGACCGCGGGCAATCTCAATGTAGAAGTGCCGTTCGCGCAGTAACTCCACGCCACGCAGAAGCGTCTCGCCATCGGTTCCCTTGGCATCATTACGAAAGAGCGCCAGATTGCAGACTTGTAACCGTCCGCTTGCTCCGGAAACCTTGTTGTAGTCACCAGCAACATTCAATTCAGCGTAGGTGCCGTATGCAAAGGAGCCACTCGGAATCCGCATCCGCTCCATGCATGTCAACGCGTCCGCGATGGTTCCGGCCGGAATGTCTGCGCCCTGCGTACGCGCATTGATCAGCGCTTCAATCATGGCACCCGTATTGAAACTGGTGCTCTCATGGCCACTGGGATTTTGTCCAACATGATTGAAGTCGTAGTAAGCCCAGCCGCCTTCGGCACTCTGCTCACGACGGGCCACCTGTACTTCACGCTCCAAGATGGCGCGCCACGCTTGATGGTCCGCGGTGCGGGCAGGGTCAGCAAGAATGGCCGACGCCAACTCCAAGAGATAGGTGTGCGCCCACACGCTGTAGAAGGTATTTCCAGAGGCGCGCCCCACTTCACCCTGCGCTTCAAGCCACGTCAATCCACGGAGGAGTGCAGCATTGCATGCGGGATCGGTGCGCGCCGGCACCACCAACGACCAACACACCAACGCCGTTGTAGCGGTGTGGAATGCTCGGTGACTCGCTTGCGTGTCAAGGTAAATCTCTCGCGCGCGCGGGCTTTCAAATGTTCCAAAGCTTCCGTCCGGACGCTGATTCGCCAAGGTCCAGGCGCGCCCACGCGCCTGCGCTGCTTGAGTGCGCGTGAAGGAAAGCTGCGGATCCGGCACGGGTCGAAGCGCGGGCGGTGTGGCGGTGGTTGCCTGTTGTGGCGTCGGTGCCGTGACAACGGCTGCGTCCGGCTGCTTCCGGTCCACGACTGTGGACGGCGCGGTAGCCGTTCCGGCATCGGATGGTGCAGCGGGAATTGCCGCGTGCTGCGCGCATCCCGCGATCGCCGTCATGAAAGCGATCGCTGCGATATCGCGCAGTTGGGTCAGCGAAGCAATCACGGTGCGCGCCGTAATGGATCTACTGACTCCCGACTCATGCATCCGGCATCACCACCTGTTCGCCCGCCTGCAACCCAGAAACAACTTCGGTCTTGGTGCCGTCAGACGCACCAACGCGAACTTCGCGCTCGGCTTGCGTTTCGCCCACGAGCACCTTGACGGTGAATCGCCCCTTCTCCTGCTTGATGGCTTTGTTGGGCACAAGGACGCGATCGGCCAGGGTTCCGCGAATCACCAAACGCGCCTCAATGCCCGGGAACACACTTCCATCAACCGTGCGCAGCGTTGCAACAAATGGGAAGGCCGCACCATCACCCTCTGGTGCACCAACAACTACCAGCTCATCAACCACTGCCTCGCCACGAAGCTCAGGGCGCGATGGGAACCAAACAGCGGCGACGTCGCCCTGCTTGATCACGCGCAGCGCGTCGGCGTTCATGGTGCCGCGCACGCGCAACTTTGATAGGTCCACCACTTGCGCCAGTTCTTGGCGTGGCTGCACTTGATCGCCCACATCTTTGACGCGCACAACTACGTAGCCATCGGCAGGTGCTTTCACATTCAAGCGCGCTGCATCGCCCTCCATTTTTTCCAGGCGGCGGTCAATATCACGCAGCGCACGTGCGGAAGATGCAATATCCAATTCGGCGCGAATCTCACCTAAACGCTGCTGTAACTGCGCGCCCTCCAGGTCTAGCTTGGAATACTTCGCTTGGTCTTCAACTCGACGAGCATCATTCGGTGCGCGAATCGCCTTAAAGATTTCATTGTCGCGACGTGCAAACTTTGCATAGATCTCGCCGCGTTCCACACCGCGGCGCGCGCGCTCCAGCACAATGTCCTTGGTCTCACTCTGCAGCGATGTGCCGGCGTACATCTTCTCTAACTGCGTCAGCTCATCCTGGTTGTCGCGCAAACCGTCAAGGCTGCCCTTCAGCCCCAAGTCTGCCATTTCCAGGCCCTTCTTTGATTCATAGTCACGGTACAACTCCAAAGCCTGCTGCGCCAAATCGGAAGCAAGGGTGGCCCGCTCCAATGCCGCAATCGATTGGCGAACCTGCATGGCCCGTTCTTCCTTCTGCATGACCAAGCGTCGCCGCGTCTCCGCGGCCTGGACGCGAAGGTCCTCAAGACCCTTCTCAAACTCCTTCCCTTCCAACATCACCAATGCGTCGCCAGCCTTCACCGCACCATTGCGACGAACGATGTCTTTCACAGCGACGGGCCCACTGAACGCCTCCAACTCCAAGCGCACTTCTTCGCTGCGAGATGATTCAACGCGGCCTGGTCGCTCAATGACCAACTCAAGCGAGCCCCGCTCAATGGTCGCCGTCTTGGGTGCGGGTGTCGCGGCGGGAGCAGTTGCGGCTGGAGCTGCAGCAGCGCCGGCAGCTGCGGGCGTCGTAGCGGCGGGCGCCGTAGCAGCAGGCATCGCGGCAGCAGGCGCCGCGGTGGCCGCTGGGGCCGGGGGGTCAATCATCGCTGCCGCTGCGAGTGTCCAGGTTCCGGAAAGACCCACAACTATGAAGGCTCGAAAGGTGAAAGGCATGTTCATTGCAACACCTTACCGGAACCGCAGCTGAAAGTTTCACGAACAAGATGCCCTGAAGCGCCCGTAGTGCACATCAATAACGGTCCGTGGCCTGTTGGCATGAATCTCGCCGATTGATTCACCAACATGGCAAATTGTGGTGATACAGTAGAAAGACTGATGCGCACCCGCCTGCACCAACTCCTTGTCACCTGCATGGCACTCTGGATGCCATTCTGCTGCTGCCAAGCGCGGGCGATCGCTGATGTAGCAGTATCGGCAGCGCACACCCCAGCAACTGCTGCAACCGAATCTGGCGCTACAAAACATCACTGCTGCCATAGTCAAGCGAGCGATGTCCTTCCCGGCACTTCAACGGGTGCACACTCATCACACGATCCCGTCAAGACCGACGACGGCTGCTGCGTTCAGTGCAAAGAGCGGGTCTTGTCTACGGTGACCCTGGATATTGAACATGACACCGTTGGCTCGATTGATTTCATCGGCACCGCCATCCGCGCGATTTCACTGACCGAGCATGACGCTCCCCGCGCAACGCCAGCTGTCAGCCATGACACCGGTCCGCCGCGCGCTCCATCCGGGCGCCAAGCACTTGCGCTCCATTCCACACTCCTGATCTGAACATGCGGTTCACTCGAGCACGGCGCGCGCCGTGCCGCTGTGGCATTTCCGCATGAATATAGGTCATGCAGAGCATGGAGCAGGTCATGGAATTCATGGAATTCAAAGAACGCACTCGTTGTACACCCGGCATTCATCGTGCCGCTGACACTCGCCCGCATCGGACACCCGCCCTGATACGCACTGCAGCCAGCATGTGCTGCATCGCCGCAGTGGCTGCGTGCAGCACCGATCCCGGCCCAACATTTACCGAGACCACGCCCGCCCTCGACGCGCGTATCCAACAAACCGATGGCACCATCAATGACGCACTGGAATCGCCATGGGCCACGCCAAGCGATGCCTGGGATGGCACCACCCCATTGAGTGCGGAAGCCGCGGTGCGTTGCGCCATCACAAACAACCGGCAATTGCGCCGCATCTTTGCAGAGCTCGACCGTCGCCGCGCCCTCATGCGTGACTCGCAGTTACCACCAAATCCAACGCTCAGTATGGCCATTGGTGCGCCACTGAGTATGGGCACCATCCCGATCTTGGCCATGCTTGGGCAACAAGTGGATTGGCTGTGGAAACGCGACGCCATCGTCGGCGATGCAAACTCGCAGTTGCGAGGGCTGATCTTTGAATCGGCCGCGAGCTTGGTCGCCACCGTTGTTGAAGTTCGCACCGCGTACATGGAAACTGCTTCATCCATCGAGGTTGCGGAATTAGCACAACGCGATGCCGCTGTCGCTGCCCGCATTTTAGCTTCGGACGAAGCAAGCTTTGCCAGTGGGGAAGGCCGCCGCGCCACCGTCAACCAGGCACGCATGAATGCCGCTGAAGCACAGAACCGAGTCATGGAAGCAACCATGACGCTCGTCACTGCCAAGACGCGCCTGCTGGAAGCCATCGGCCGTGGTGACCAGAGCATGGAATGGACCGTGGCAGATCAGACCACCACCGCAGCGCGTCAAGCATGCGGCATTGAACCCCCTGCGCAGCCCGATGATGACGCTGCGCTGCGGGAACTTGTCCGCAGCCGCCGCCTTGACCTACGCGCTGCTGCCGCGCGCGTAGATGGCATGGAGTCGCGCGTTTCGCTCGCCATGGCAAATCGATGGCCTTCGTTGATGCTCGGTGGTGGTTGGGAGCAAGACATGGAAGGTGATCAGGCCATTATGTTTACGGTGGAGTCATCCATCCCGCTCTTCAACCAAGGCAACTTCCGACTCGACGCTGCCATCGTTGACCTAGAGATTGCACGCATTGATGAAGATCGTCTGTGGCAACGGGCAGTGATCGATACCCGACGTGCACTCGCCGGGTTAGCAGCGGCAGAACATCACACTGTCACGCTGCGCGACGGAATTCTCCGTAATTTTGCAGCGAACAAAGAGATTCTTGGCAACAGCGTCACCGCGGGCGAGCGCCCAGCCGTTGAGTTGTGGCGCAGTGAACACCAAGAGAACCACGTGCGCATTCAGATTGCGCGCGCCGAGCGCGATCGCGCGCTCGCAGTGCTCAGCTTTGAACGCGCACTCGCCGGCGCTCGCTTGCCGTCCTATGGACCGTCCGGAATGCCGGCGGCCACCGGTATGGGCTCAGGCAGTACCGCCCCCGACTTTGAATTCACCGCATTGGAGACCATGGAATGACCAGCACTATCCCCCACCCACCGCGCCGCATGTTGACTCGTTTCGTCCTGCCAGTGACGCTGGTTGCTGCATCTGCAGGCACGCTTCTATGGACTGGCTGGCGCTCATTCATCCCAGTTTCAACTGTTGATGTTGTTCCGGTTTCGTTACGCGCAGGTAGTGCAAGTGGCACTTCCTTGGACAGCAACGACCCGTCCGCGAAACCAACCGTCAAGCGCGAAGGCGCTGCCGTACAAGCACCAGGCTGGATCGAGCCATCGCCGTTCGCAGTCATGGTTCCGGCGCTCACGCCTGGCGTGGTTCGCACCGTCCTCGTGCTTGAGGGTGAGCGCGTGGAAGCCGGTCAAGTGCTCGTGGAGATGAATGATGAAGAGCAGCGCATCAGCGTCCGTTTGGCGGAGGCGGCATTGGCAGAAGCCCGTGCGAAGCGACTCGAAATGGAGGATGAACTTT
>JBILYM010000098.1:0-7516 GCA_044377725.1 Phycisphaerales bacterium | reverse complement strand
CAGGGTACCCGCGCCATCGCGCTACGCTCCGCACTTGCGACCGCTGCGCAAAGAGAACCACCTATGGCACTCCCACATCTCACCGACGAACAAACCCGCACCTGGACCCGATCACAGAAGGATCATTGGTGGCTTGAGACCGTGTTTCGCGGCAATATGCCGCAGCTGACCTTCCGCGCGGCAGTCACCGGATTCTTGCTCGGCGGGGTCCTGAGTGCCACCAACCTGTACATCGGCGCCAAGACTGGCTGGTCACTTGGGGTGGGCGTCACCAGTGTGATTCTTTCGTTTGTGATCTTCCGCGCCATGGCCCGGCTGCAGTTGTCCAAGGACATGTCGATCCTGGAGAACAACGCAGTTCAATCGATCGCTACCGCCGCGGGATACATGACCGGTCCGCTGATCAGTGCACTCATGGCGTACATGTTTGTCACGAACACCGTGATGGCATGGCACCAAATGCTGATTTGGAATGTGGTGGCCAGCATCTTGGGAGTGCTGGTGGCATTCCCAATGAAGCGCCGCTTCATCAACGATGAACAACAACCGTTCCCAGAGGGACGCGCGTGCGCGGTGGTACTGGATTCGCTGTATCCGCACGCGCCCGCCGGCGGCACCAAGAATCTGGATGCGGCTGGATTGCCGATTGAGTCGGATGCTCGGACTGACGGCGCTGGCGTAGACACTGGGCTCTTCAAAGCCAAAGCATTGGCGTGGGCTGCCGGAATTGGCGCCGCGCTGCAGTTGGTGGTGGCAACGGGCTACATGGCCGTATTGCAAATCTCCCTCCTTGGAACCTCCAAGGCAACGGACACCCTCAAGAAATTCCCAGAGCGCCTCGATGAGTGGTTGTACACACCGGCCAAGGACGCTGCCGGGAAAGTGATCAGCTGGGTACCAAACATTTCTGGAATCCAGCTCGACAAGCTGGGAATGACGGTGATGTTTGACTTGTCCATGGTGGGCGCCGGCGGCCTGATGGGCATGCGCGTCGCCAACAGTTTGGTGATCGGCATGGTCACCAACTACTTGGTGCTGGCGCCGCTGATGATTATGAATGGCGAGATCTTGCCAAAGAACTTCAAGAAGATCGCACAAGCCGATGGCACCTACGAGATGGCCGATGCCATCTTTGGACGCGCGCATCTGACCAATACGTGGTGCCTGTGGTGGGGTGTATCCATGATGCTGACGGCATCCATGCTGGGCCTCTTTGCAAAGCCCAAGGTTCTGCTTTCCGCTTTCAGTGGAATGTTCAAGCGCCGCGAAGTGAACGAAGACTGTGTTCGACACATTGAACTGCCGCTGTGGATCAGCTTTGTGGGCGTGCCCATCTTCAGTGCGCTGATTATTTGGCTGAACCATGAATGGTTCGGCGTGAGTATCTGGATCGGCGCGCTATCCATACCGATGATCGTGCTCTTGACACTCATTGCAGCAAACGCCACGGCGCTCACTTCAACCACACCGACTGGCTCGCTTTCCAAGATCACTCAGTTCACATTTGGTGCGATCCAGCCGACAAATCCAGGCACCAACTTGATGACTGCCGGTGTGACCACGGAAGTGGCATCCAATGCTTCCAACCTACTGATGGATATCAAACCGGGCTACATGCTTGGTGCCAAGCCACGACAGCAGGCGTGGGGGCATTGCATCGGAATTATTGCGGGTGCATTGGCATCCACCCCGCTCTTCTATGTGCTCTTCCTATGGAACCGCACCGCCGATGTTTCGATTGAGCAGCACGTTTCCGAGACGTGGGCGGTACCCGGAGCTTTGCAATGGGCGGCCATCTCCAAGGTGATTGAAGGCATGGGCAGCTCCCCTGCGGGAGCTTCGCTCGTACAAACGGTTGACGGTATCCAGAAACTCTGGGGCGTACTGCCAGTGAGCGCGGCATGGGCCATGCTTGCCGGAGCCACCATCGCCATCATTCTTGAATCCGCGCGCCTGATTTCACGCGGCAAGTTCCCGATCTCGGCGGTGGCGATCGGTCTGGGTGTGGTGCTGCCACCAGAATCCACCATCATGATGTGGCTGGGTGCCGCATTCTTTGCCACCATGGAACACCGCTACATCAAGCGCGTCGGAGAATTCGGCTGGCGACTGTGGGTGGACTCCAAGGAAGCGGTGTGTGCCGGGCTCATTGCCGGATGGGCCATCATGGGTATCGGCGACGGGCTGATCGCCGCATTCTTGCCCTACCCCTCGGAAACCCCTGCCGCGCAAGTGGAAGTTGTCCCGACATCGCCAACCGCGGCAACCACCGTGCCCGCTGCCGCGAATCATTGATTGCATACGAAAGGACTCTGAACCATGGCAAAGGCAGTTGTTGATCCCGCAGAACTCAGGCGCTTTGCACAAGACCTGAAGAAATTCGCATTGGAACTGCAGCAGCAGACCGGTGCACTCAATGCCCGCATGGCAACGCTGTCGCAGACGTGGCGCGACCAAGAGCAAGCGAAGTTCTCCGAGGAGTTTGACTCCACAGTACGCGTCCTGCAGAAATTCACCAAGGCAGCTGAGCAGCACGTTCCGTACCTCCTGCGCAAAGCCGACGCCGCGGAGTCGTATCTCAACCAACGCTGAACCGCAGCGCGAAGGGTCAATGTATGGGCGAACAGATCAAGGTTGCGGACGTGGAAACCATCGAGCGCTTTCGTGCTTCGCTACTGGTTGCGTCGGAAACCTTCGGACTGGCGCTTGAGGAGGCGGAAGGCGAGATCGAACGCACGCTGGCATGGGTGGAATCGGAGCAGCCCGACTTCTGGCGTAAGCGCATTCGTAAGGCGCAGGACGAAGTGGTGATGTGCAAGAGCGCCCTGTTCCGCAAGCAAGAAATCAAGGCGACAGCTGACGCACGGCCCAGCGTGGTCGATGAGAAGAAGGCGCTTGATCGTGCCATGAAGCGCTTGGAGTACGCCGAACACAAATTGCGCAACACCAAGCGTTGGACCACGGAGCTCCCGCGTCAATCGGTGATCTTTAAGGGCGCGCTGAGTGGCATGCACACCGTGCTTGACCGCGATGTTCCGCGCGTAAATGCCATGCTCAAGCGGATGACTGAGCACCTGGAGGCCTACCTGCGCGGCGGCGATGAATCCGACCGCTTGCTGGAAATCTTGGGGGCTTCAAGCAACATGCGCCGCGGCGGAGATATGGACGAAACGGGTGCGGCTAATGACAGCGCGACCGCCGGCAGCGCGACCGCTGACAGTACAAATGATGACATCACCACCACTGACAGCACCACCAGCACAAGTGCGGCGCCCGAGTCCGGTGAGCAAACGCCCCCCGAGGTCACCCAGTGAGCGTTTCCGGATCACGAGCCAAACTGAAGGACGCGCACCGACAATTGTTGGTGGCGTGGGCGCGGTCGCAAGAGACCTGGGACGACCCTGTCTCGCAAGCACTGTGGCGCAAGCAGATCGAACCACTGGAAACAACGCTCCGTTCGGTACTCAATGCCATGGACTCCATCAACGAAGTCCTTGAGCGAGTGCGTCGCGAATGCGGCGACGATCAGTCGGCGTGGTGACCACCGCCGGCTGTGAGTGCATATCATCACCGTGTGACGCCTCCGATGCCTGACCGCCCCTCTACACCTCTCGACCGGGAACGTGCATTGGTTGATTTGGTCTGGTCGGCAAGCAGTGAGCGTGCTGAATCCGAACGCACTGCGGCGGCACGCGGTGCACGCGGAAAGTCCTTGAACGAGCGGATGCATCGATCAGCGCTCGATTCATTGGAAGAGTCGTTTGCTGAACAACTGCGCGAGGTCGCCACCAGCTTCACGCGCCGGATCAACGAAATTGAGGTCGCCGCCGAGGCGGCCGTGACCAAGGTGCGCGCCGACGAGAAGACCCTGCGCGCACAGGCCGTTCGACAAGCAGAAGACAAGGAAGACGAGACCCGCGGCGCCTACGACGAACGAGTCTGGATGGCTGAGAGCGTGTTTGAGGCGGCGATTCCTGAGATCCGCAAGGCGCATGCCGCGCGCATGACTGAACTTGGTGGATGGAATGGGCGCCTGACGGAAATTACCGAAGCCGCACACCAGACCGTGCGCGGGTATCGACAGCGGACACTTTCTGAGCCAACTGTTCCGTTGGGCGGCCCTGGCAACATTGAAGCGTGCATGAACGCGCTGGCCGGTTCATTGACGCAGTTGCGAGCGTGTCGGATTTCTGGGGTGTTCCGCGGACCAATTCTGGTCATTCCGCTGGTGTTGATGGTGGGCGCCGGATTCGTCGGCGGGTTAGTACTGAATACGCAGTTGGGGCTTGAAGCGATGCCAGCGGGTGCTGCCGGTGCCGGGGTGGCGCTCACTCTCTTTGTGATTGCTATTGCCGTCCTGTACGGATTGGCCCGCCATGAGGTGAAGGCTCGGTACCTGCCGTTTCTACAAACAGCAGCCACCGCACGCGCTGCACTGAACGCGGCCATTGAAGGCGCCGAGCGAAATCGCCGCGAGCGTGAGGATGTTTCCAAGCGAGCCCGCGACGCCGACTTGGCCACTGCCGATGCCATGCACAAGCCGATGGTGGTGGAAGTTGAGCGCAAACTGAAAGAAGTGCTGGCGCACATCGACCAGAAAGTCCCGCACTACCACGCCAAAGCGCTCAAGCAGCGCGCGATCGCCATTGAAGAAACCGAACGACTGCGCAACCGATTGATTGCCGAAGTCACTGAGCGCCGCACCGTGGCGCTTGCCGAAGAACAGCATCGATGGGAAGCAGTGGCGCGCGAAGCGGCTGAACTGGAATTTGCGGAGACCGCCGCAGCGCACGCAGCTTGGCGCACCGCGCAGCAGACCATCACCAGCGGGTTCGATGAATTGCAACTTGCAGACCGCGAATGCACACGACCATGGCTCGAAACTGGTTGGGATTCATGGCAGCCGCCGTTGCGACCATTGGCAGTGATTCGCGTCGGCGAGGTGGGCTTGAATCTCAAGGATGTCCCTGGCGCATTGCCTTTGGGTGCAGAACTTGCTTGGAGCGGCGTGGACACCACGTCACCTTGGCGCGTTCCAGCATTTCTTGGCGCACCGGAGCGCATGTCACTCCTGATTGATGCTCCCCCCGAACGCCGCGCTGATGGGCTGCGCATCTTGCAGAACGCGGTCGCCCGGCTCTTGGTTTCCATTCCGGCCGGCAAGGCTCGATTCGTCTTCATGGATCCGGTGGGGCTTGGTCAGAGTTTCGCGGGCTTCATGCACTTGGCAGACGAGATGGAACTCTTGGTCACCGACCGCATCTGGACGGACGCCCGCCACATTGAGCAGCGACTTTCTGACCTCACTGAGCACATGGAGACGGTCATCCAGAAGTACCTGCGCAATGAGTACCCCTCCATTGAGGCCTACAACGAACAGGCCGGCGAAATTGCCGAGCCCTATCGCTTCTTGGTGATGGCGGACTTCCCGGTCAATGTTTCTGACCAGTCCGCCAAGCGATTTGCAAGCATTCTGCAGAGCGGCGCGCGTTGCGGCGTGCATGTCTTGATGTTGCGTGACCTACGAGCCGCATTGCCGCCCGGGCTTGATATTGCTGACCTGCGCCGCGGAGCGATCACCGTTCGCTGGCTTGCCGCGGAAGGTAATACGCCGGAACGCTGGTCGCTGGACGAGGGTCGCCTGGCAGAATTGCCATTCACGCCCGACGCCCCGCCGGACGATGCCATGTTGCTGCGCCTGACACGCGCCGTGGGTCGCGCTGCCAAGGATTCCAACCGCGTTGAAGTGCCGTTCTCGTCCGTGACGCCAAAGCCCGAGGAGCGTTGGACGCTCTCCACTGCCAAGAATTTCCGTGTTCCGCTTGGCCGCAGCGGCGCCAACCGTCTGCAGTACATGACGCTTGGCGAAGGAACCAGTCAGCACGCACTGGTCGCAGGCAAAACCGGCTCCGGCAAGAGTTCGCTCCTCAATGCACTCATTGTGAACACCGCGCTCTGGTATTCACCGGACGAGGTGGAGTTCTGGCTGGTTGACTTTAAAAAGGGCGTTGAATTTAAGGCGTATGCCGCAAGTGCCCTGCCGCACGCACGCGCGGTGGCCGTTGAGAGCGATCGCGAATTTGGCTTGAGCGTCTTGCAAGGCCTGGATGATGAACTGCGTCGCCGCGGCGAACTCTATCGCTCCGCGAATGTGCAGAACCTCACTGACTGGCGTGCCCTCAAGCGCCCGGAGCGCATGCCGCGGTGCCTGCTCGTGATTGACGAGTTCCAAGAACTGTTCATTGAAGATGACAAGGTGGCGCAGGATTCTTCGCTCCTCTTAGATCGACTTGTTCGTCAAGGCCGAGCGTTTGGCATGCATGTGGTACTCGGCAGTCAGACCCTCGGTGGTGCGTACAGCATTGCCCGTAGCACCATGGGCCAGATGGGTGTTCGTATTGCCTTGCAATGCACGGAAACCGACAGCCAACTGATCCTCTCTGACGACAACACAGCCGCGCGGTTACTGACGCGCCCCGGCGAGGCCATCTACAACGACGCCGGTGGACTGCTGGAGGGCAACAGCCCTTTCCAAGTGGTGTGGATCGGCGACGAAGAACGCGACGCACAATTGCGCCTGGTGACTGCCACCGACAGCACCCACGCCAGCACTCCGCGACCAAAGCCCATCGTCTTTGAAGGCAATCAACCCGCGGATCCATGGGCAAATGGACCGCTGCTGGCGGCGCTTGCTGCGGGCGCACCCGGGCGTGAATCATTCGCTCCCAAGGTGTGGTTTGGCGATGCGGTCAGCATCAAGGATCCAACGCACACGGCGCTGGTCCGTCGCAGCGGTTCCAACATCGCCGTGGTTGGTCAGCGTGATGAAAGCGCGGCCGCACTCATGGCAATGGCGATGATTTCCATTGCTGCACAGACGCCGGCAGCCGGAACACGGATTGTTGTCCTTGATGGAACCACCCCTGACGACCGTTTGCACGGCATGCTTGCCGGCGTGCGTGCCGCCCTGCCGCATGATGTGCAAATCCCTTCGTTCCGCGATGTCGGCGACGCGATCGTTGCACTCGGCGAAGAACTGGCGCGCCGCAATGCGGATGGCGGATCCGATGCCCCAGGCATGTTCCTCTTGGTGAATGGCGTGCATCGATTCCGTTCGCTACGCCGAACTGAAGATGACTACAGCTTTTCATCGGGTGGCGATGCCGCGCCGACGCCGGACAAGGTGCTTGCGCTCCTCTTGAAGGAGGGTCCGCTGGTTGGAATCCACTGCATTCTGTGGGCCGACACGCTTGCCAACCTGCAGCGCACCGTTGATCGGAATTCATTGCGCGAACTTGAGAACAAGGTGCTCTTCCAGATGGGCGTCACTGATTCAAGCACCTTGATCGATGGCCCCGCCGCCAGTCGATTGGGCTTCCATCGCGCACTGCTGGCCAACGAAGAGTCGGGGCTTCTTGAGAAATTCAGGCCGTATGCACTTCCAGATGCTGCACTTCTGGAGCACGTGGCCAAGGCATTGCGCGAACGCGCCTGAGGAGATTCCGGTGAGTAAGAA
>JBILYM010000097.1:0-7533 GCA_044377725.1 Phycisphaerales bacterium | reverse complement strand
TTGGGTGGTACGGCGCCAAGTCATCGTCCGTGGTAACCGCGCCGTCGCCGGTGACGTCGTCGGGGTTACCGTCCAAGTCAAAGTCCACGCCGCGCTTCAGATAGGCAGGACGAACGCGCAAGGAATTACCAACAAAATTCGTGTCAGGCGTGCCAGCTGCCTGCAGACTGTGATCAACCACCGTCCAAAGCCGCGGCGGCAACATCTCATTGCGGGCGCCGGAAATGGTGGTCATCATGCGCCGGTGGTCAAGCAGCAGTTCTGCCCCACCGCGCGGCGCAAACGCAGCGCCCGTGCCCCACGCCGCCCGTGCGCGCCAGTCTTGTACGCGAACATCGTCAGGATCAAAGAAGCGCGCGGACTCCTCACGCGAACGCGTGGAGCGGAGGAATTCGCCAAACAGAATGTCGGTCGAGAACATCGATGCCGAACTATTCAAGGCATTCTCAATGCGGCTGACCGTCTGCGGACTGTTCTGACCGTTGGCGGCGCGCAACTCGATTTCATCGTCGGAGCCGAACGGGCTCAGGGTGACCAACCGAGCAGCGGTGACCGGGTCGACGAGTTCCCCGCCGTTAGCCATGGCCTTGAAGTAGCTCAAACGATCGGCCGCGCGCGAAAGGACGAATGAGTCCCCGTACACCGCCGATGAGCCGGCCAAACCAAAGTCCGCGGATGGATCAAAGAATGGAACCACGCTGTTCACGTTGCCAGCGGTGCCTTCTTGGGTTATACCGATGTCCCGAAGGAAACCGGTCTGATATGGATCGGCGGCGTTAGCACCCGCGGCTGCCAACTGCGTGCGTCGCCCTTCCCATCGTTCCGGTGCCCAGCCAACATCCACGCCACCGGTTGGGCCAGCGGCATTGCTAGCCACGGCGTAGACCAATCGAGAAGCGGCCTGCGAAGGCTGCGCCGCTGGCGCTGGAAGCAGCGTCTTGAAACTGAAGTTCACCCGGTATTCCGGGTCATTCTCGCGCGCATTGAAGAATCCAACGATGGGGTCACGGAAGCCCGCTGTGTTTCCGACGGTGCTGGTTTCGTCATACGACTCACGGCGCGTGACCAGTGCCACATCAGAAGGCGTCAACCCATTCGTGCTCCCGCGGTCCGACCGTGTGGCGGTGTTCACGTTGATGAGCCCGCTGTTATCCATGATGCGCACTGCAATCAACTGTCGAGTGCTGCGATCACTGGAACTCGGCGCTACAAACCAGAAGGAATCCGTCCAGCCATCGCCGTCGGCGTCCGCAAGGGTGCGTCCGATCAGGTTGCGCGATGTTGGAACATAAGCACCGCCAGCAAGAATCTGCTTGAACTCGTCTGATGGATCACCGAAGGCGCCCAGCTGTAGGAAGTTCGGGAGAGCATCAAGACGGCGCACCGGAAAACTAGCACCAGCTGCATTCACACCCTTGATGATCTGTGCATGTGGAGGGACGGTGTTGAAGTTCGTAGTGCCGACGTTGAACCAGTCATTGACCCGCGCCTGCCAGTTTCCGCTATCGAGCAACAAGTAGCCACGCGCATCCTTGCCTGTCACCAGCGGTTCACGCGGCGCCACAAAGGGAAGCCATTGTTCGTACGGGGTGCCCAGATTCAGCTCGCCAGCAGCCCATCGATCGGCTGCCGCTGTGGCGGTAGCCACCTTATGGTCCCAATTCGATTCAACGTTGGAGATGTTCCAGCACAACCGGAATCCATTCTCTGCCGTTGGGATCCAACTCATGTGCGGCCAGTGACTGAAGCCCAATCCTTCCGGCGAGAGAATCGGCGCGCCGTTGGAGAGCGCTAAGTTGCCCCAATTGGCGTTGAATGGCAACGGAACCTGTGGGTTCGGCGGCGCCGGTGCCACGGGATTCTGCAGTTGCGTAAAGAGCATGGCGCGCACCGGCTCGGTGCTTGCCAACCAACGCGTATCGCCAAAGCCCGGGTTACCGATCGGATTACCCTCGCCGGTGATGAGACCGTAGCGCTCGGGCCAGTTGGTGAACGGGTTCACAGAGAACGGCGCAAAGTTGTAGCCGTCCAGGTAACCGTCACCTCCAGCAACTGAGGTGAAATCCAAATTAGAAACCAAGTCCAAGTAATCAACGCCGTAACGAATGGCGAGCGGTTCCGCAGGAAATCGCGGGAAGTCACTACGCGCCATGAACTCACCCAACGCCGGCTGCCCAGTCAGGCCAGTGGCCTGGTTGGCCGCGATCTGCCCGATGGCGAGCGCATTCATAGTTACATCATTGATGGGCTTGACAAAGAGCGCATTGGCGACCTCTTGGGCAATGTCCGCGGCTACCGATTCAACTCGTGCCTCTCGGCCTGTGGCCTTCTGCTGTGCGGCAGCCTGCGCGCGCCCACTTTGCGCGCGCACCAGGAATGCGGTGGCAATGATGACCAACAGCACCAAGATGGCCGTGACTAAGACAAGCGTGTTTCCGCGGGTCGTGGTGGTGGAGTTCATGGGGTACTTTCGCAGAAAGCGATCAGCAACACTCAGTCCTTGCGACGCTTTGGAACGTCAAGCACAAATTGAAACTCACGACCGCGGTCCAGAACAAGGCGCGGGTCATGAATAGTGGCGGTGACACGAATCTGTGTCGGCCACGGGGTGTAATCCTCACGCATCACAACGAATCCGTCCGGCGTCACGGTGTACGCCTCGTCCTGGTTGAAACCAAACACGGCGGTATAGACACGGACCGGGACGTTGGTGCCAAAGGGCGCCAGGATCGCGGCCGGGGAATTTGCACCCGCACCCGCAGTGCCCTCGATCGCCTGAGCCACGGCACGCATATGGAAATTGGTGCGCACCGTGGTGGTGGTGGATCCACCGTTCGGAACGTCCGGCATCACGGAAGTGTCCTGTGCGAGCGCTACACCGAGTTGTTGCGACGCGGGAATGACTACCGGGCCATCGCCAGAATCCGGGAAGCCAAACCAAGGCTGCTGACGCACGCGCTGGGTTGGGTCTTCGGCGGTGGCTGGCCATGTATCGGCAAACGGCTCATAGCCGCGCAGAATGGTCGTGATCGTGGGGGTAACCGGATAGGTGGGCGCAGCACCAATCGAAAGGCGCGCGGTAACTGGCAACACCGCGCCTGACGAGTCCGTCTGCCGGCCGGTCAGTGGCTCCCATGTCCAATCAACTTGGAAGGTGCTGCAATTAGTCACCAGTGTTGGCGATGTGAGCATCTCGCTCTTGCGATCGGTGTTGCCGATCGACTTTTCAGAACGCGGCCAGCCAAGTAGACCGAATGTGTTGCTGACCGCTGATGCTGCTGGAATTCCGAAGGTGCCGCGCATGATCCGGTCGCGCTGCGTGGAGAAACCACCGATCGCTCCTGCGTCCATGTTGTTGCCAACCGCAACGATGGCGCTTCCACTCGGCCACGCCGGTGCGCCAGCCCCAATTGGCCATGAAATCGGCGCAACGCCAACTCCGGGCGTGTTAAACGGCACCGACATCGAAGAAAGTGAAACCGCCCCGCCGCCAACTGCAAGCGGCGTCTGCAAGCGAAGCGTGGGGGAGATCTCGCGCCGCACTTTGCCAAAGTCACTGGCAGCAACATCAACCCAACCAGACTGCATGACTGGACTTGGAATGAGATTGGTACTCAGAGAAATGCGATTGCGGTCGCGCATTTCTTGAAAGTACGAAGGGTCCGAACCAGCCGCGCCCGTATACGAACGATCGCCAAAGATGGACGGCGCCGAACTTGGTCCTTGCGTTGCGGCCACGGTGAGATTGCTTGGCTCCGGGTAGTAGATGGGGCGACCACCGTCATCGGAGAGCAGCACTGATTTACGCGCCAGCACCCACTGTCGGGCCTCGGGCTGGTTGGCAAGCACGCGCGGACCAGCCGTCTGCGTGGTGGTTCCGAACTGCCAGCCGAGTTGGTAGGTCAGCGGGTCAAACCACGTCCACGGAACCACCTGCTTCAAACCGCTCGGAGCGGGGCTGACGCCGGTGATGATGGGCTTGATGATGGAGTTCGGGTTTGATCCGGGCGGGTTACTGGTTGGATCATTCGGCAGTGAAGGAAACTGCACGCCGTGACCGTAAAACACGCGAGCGCCGCGCGATTGCTGACCACCGCCGCCGGACACCAAGTCTCCTGGACCTGCCCAGCGCGCTGAGGTTTCCGTGCCTGCCGTGAAGAACACCACTTGATCGCAGCGCAGAATGGCGTTGGCATCCAACTGCGGATTTAAGAGCGGTGCGTTGGCTGCTGGCGAAATCACCTGATTGACATCGTTGCGCACTGCTACGCACTGAATAGCCATGTAGCCGTCGCGACAGAGGCGCTCCAGATCGCGGCGCATCTGCTCTTCAATCACGGTGCCCTGCTGTAACACATCTGCATTGGCTTCTCCAGTACTGGACACCTTGCTGGCGGTGTTAAAGATCTTGCTGGTGGCAATTATCACCGCAAGCATGACCACCACGGCGATCAAAAGTTCAACGACCGTAAATGCGCGACGCATCAGAGCTCCCTCACCGTGGCGTAAACAGGAACCAATTGCGTTCCATTGGCATCAATGACGGCAGGAACGTAATGCATTGTGCGAATACCTGGTGGCGTTGGCTCAAAGGTGGCGGAACCAACCAGCTCATAGTCGTCATAGATTTGTGCGTTCGGCACGCGCGGCACTGGCGCACTGAAGCGAACGCGCGCGGTGTCCGTAGCATTCCGGCGCCCCTGGGCAACGCGATGAACATGGCTGTTGTTGTCAATGATCCACTGCCCCGGGAACTGCCACTGTTCACTCACTTGCGGGATCTGCGCGGCGATAAAGTCCGTCTGGTTCAAACCCTGTGCAGTTCCAAAGTAGCCAGTAGTGAAAGGCCCCTGACCAGTGAGTGATAAGGTGGCTGGCTGCTCCCAGCCGGTTGCCAACTGGATGTTTGTTGGTGATCCCGTGGTACCGGTCGCTCCATTCCCAGCCAAGGCTTTGGGCACGCGTCGGTACGGAACAGGCGGCAGGTTTGGATAGCTACCGCCCACAACCACCGTTGGTAACGATGGTGCACCGTTCGCTGGCGACGAGTAACTCTTCACTGCTCCACCAACGCCGATCACGCGGTACACAAAGATGGCCACTTGAATGCGCCCACCCATGCGGCGGAACATGCAGTCCCATGAGTAAGTGGGCGGCGTGAATGTGGTGGAACCTTCCGGTACGGATGGCCACCAACGCTCGCGTTGCGTGACGATGATCGGCGGCGCCAGACTGGTGCGTGAGGAGTTGTACGGCGCGCCCCACAGTTTCAGATTGCCGCCAGCCGTGCGAGTGACGCCTTGATTGGGAAACTCACAGAACTCTTGCGCGCTGGAGCCTGCATTCTGGGCGAGCGTTGAGAAGATATCGATGGCACCCACGTCATCAATGCTGGTGCCGCCTTGGTTGCTGCGGATCACACCGGGGCGAATCCAACTCCAATCGCCGGCACTGGGTCGGAACACGTAACTGCCATTGGAGATTGATTGCGCCAAGAGGTTGGTGACGCCAAACTCTTCAAAGGTGCCAAAGTCCTCTGACTTCACACGGCTGCGCAGCAGCCCCAGCGCCTGCTCCGCCACCACGGGTCCCAGCTGATCATCCGCAGTCTGTTGCTGCTGAGCGATGCCCGCAGGAAAGAGCGCGGATACGGAAATGATTCCGATCGCCAGAATGAATACCGAGAGCAGAAGCTCGATGAGCGAGAATGCACGACGCATCACTTGGTGCCGATCCCGGGAACGCCCGTGTATCGATTGAAGGTGATGCGATCGGACTGCTCTTCGATGAACAATGACTGATCACGAATGCGCGGAGGCGGGCTACCGTTGCCGCCGATGGCTGTGCCCTTCCACGTACTGGAGTTGAACCGATCGCGCGCCTCGGCATCGTTGAATACGGCGAGGTATGGAACGTAATCAACAAGTGGCTCGTCAAGCGGTTCGTCGTAGATGAAAAAATCAACGTTCTTTGGACCGCCCCCGTAGGCGTCGGTGGTGCCACGGCGCGGGAAACCGTTGCCGTCATAGTCCACCCACGCCTTTACGAAGGCATTTTGGTTGCCCCCAGATGATGTTTCCAACTCGAGAACCTGTTCCGGGTTGCGCGACAAAACGCGACCATCTGGACCAAACAAAATTCCGATTGCCCAACCGAGCTCAGTCCTTGCAAGGTCTGGCGTGTACGTCGGTGGAGTAACGGCAAGATTCACCGTCCCCGCAAATCGCGGTTGCGTACGCCACTGGCGGTCGTTCTGACCAACCGATATGTCAATGACAAATCCGAAGGCCGGACCCGCAACGAGTACGCCGGCTGGCAAGTCACGGGTAGGCACGCCGGGCACCGGAATGAACCGATCCGCTGAGGTGTCTGGATTGCCAGTGCTCGGATTAAACGGCATTCGCTCCGCGCCGGTCGGATTCGGATTCGGGAGTGGAGTATTCGAGTCCACCACCTCACCCGTCCAACGAGCCGTGACAATCTGCACCACCTGTGGCTCACGCGGCACCGCGCGCGACTGGCGACTGGGCGCCACGCGGAAGGTGACCATGACGTACGCGTTGTCTCGGATAGCGATGGCGCGCGCTGAGCCAAGCGATGCCACCACGCCATTGGTGGCATTGGCCAACTTGGCATCGCGGGTGACCTTGCCGACGCTGATGGCGGTCAGCACCGCCAAGATCATCATGATGCCCATGACCACCAACAGCTCAAGGAGCGTGAAGGCGCGCGCTCGGGCGAGCCGTGGTGCGGAGGATGAAATGCGGGCGCTAGGCATGGACGTCAGTTTGGGGGATCCAACTCGTACAGGTAGATATTGTCGGCAGCGGCGGTGTTCTGGATAGTGGTGGAATCCGGGGTGGATTCGCCGGGCACTCCAAAGAGACCATCGGGACCAGCTGACACCAGACATATACGGCGATTGGTGCAGACCCCAAGGAGATTCTCAGCAGGAGTTCGCACAGTTCCGTCAGAATCAGGGAGCGATGAAGTCGGTTCCGCCCCGTAACGCCAGGCCCGACCAGGGAACACAAACGCAATACGTCCGCCCCAGGTGTCAACCAACTCCGATCGGGTCGAATCCTTGAGGTTGGCGGTGGACTTGGCCGAGGGCGCATACAAGACCGACGGCGTCCCGGACAAGATGTTGGTGGCGGGGTAACTGGAAGAATTCGCCTCCGCGCGCAACATGCTCGGCGGAATGCCCGCCAGCATGGGGCGGATCGATTCAAGTTGTGAGAGCAGGTTGACCGTGAACACCCCCGCGCCGCGTGCGCGCGTGTAAATCATCCGGTTACCGGAATTGTTTGGCGCTGCCGGCGTTCCTGGCTCACGGACATCAAAGACCTCCAGCGTGGCTCCGGATGGATAGATCTCGTTGGTCGGCGCCGTCAACGAGTTAAACGCCCCGTTGTAGGTGACCGGTCGCCCGGTCTGCCCTTCCCATTCGGTGAACGCGCTCTCCATGATGGTCATGGCGCTCTCCACCTGCGAACGCTCCGCGCGCCGCAACAGCGCGGAACCAACGCCCAA
>JBILYM010000096.1:0-7567 GCA_044377725.1 Phycisphaerales bacterium | reverse complement strand
CAAACAGGACACTGGTGGTGATCCACAGACACACGAGGCTTGAGCCGCCGTAACTCACAAACGGAAGCGTCATGCCAGACACCGGCAGCACGCCGATGGTCATGCCAGTGTTCACCATCAATTGCAGGAACACCATAGCACCGATCCCCACCGCAACCAAGCGTCCGAACATGGTTCCGGCGCGCACTCCCACCATGAATGCGCCAAATGCGTAGGCGGCTGCCAGTGCCCACAATGCCAGGCCACCCAGTAGGCCCCAGCGACAGACAATCACCGCAAAGATCATGTCCGTGTGCTCTTCGGGTAGTCGGTTGTAGTGAATCAGTGCGCTCGACTCTTGCTTGCCAGAACCAACAATCCCCCCCGCTGCTGCAAGTGTCACCGCTCGGCTTGACTGAAACCCATTTCCATTGTTGAGGCGGGTATCGCCAACAACCTGCGCGATCAGTGTGTCAATGCGATCGCGCTGGTGCTTCTTCAGGAGCGGATAGCTGCAAGGTGCCAGTACCACTGCAACGCACGCAATGATCAGCAAGTACTTCACTCGTGCACCGGCGGCCAGAAGCATCACTAAGAGCACCGGCGCAAAGAGCAGTGCACTGTCAAGGTCGGGCTGCAAGATGATGAGTACCACCGGAACAAGCGTCACCACGATGGTGGCGATGATTCCACTGAAGCGTTTCACATTGGCAGTGGTGCGCATCCACGCCGCCATGGCAAGTACCCACGTGAGCTTGATCAACTCACTGGGCTGAAAGTCCAGCGCCCCAAGATTGATCCAGCGGCGCGCGCCGTTGCGTGGGCGCACGATCGAGTCCGGCACAAAGGGAATCAATAGCAGCACCAAGAACGCCAGGTTCACTGCAAAGAGGAGCCACGCCCAACGCCGCATCCAACGCCATTGTTGCGCACCAACGAACGCCGCGGCAAGCATGCCCACGATAAGAAATCCAAACTGCCGTTGCGCGAGCGCTGGCTCAGTGGTGCCAATAGCAGCAATCCCCAGCAAACTCAGTCCCAGTCCAGCCAATACGGGCAACCACGCCCAATGCAACCACTGCCGATCCGCGGTGCGCGTGTCAACCGCGCGCTCACGGCGCAATCCGCGCGCCAGCGAATTGGAGACCAGGATGCTCATCCAGCGCCTCCGGTTGGCTCAATGTCATCGGCACCGATTGGTTGCAACGGCTTACGCGCGGGGCGAGACTTCGGATCCCCTTGCAAGTAACCCTCCGAAATCAACGCATGAATCACCTGATTGGCAATCGGGCCTGCAGACTTGCCGCCCGATCCGCCGTGCTCCAACAGCACCGCCACCGCATAGCGCGGTCGGTGCTCCTGCGCGTCGCCAACCAGACCAACAAACCATGCGTGATTCAGTCCAGTAATCGTGCGATCGATCGTTCCGTTGCCATCATCATCAACCTTGAGCGGCGAAGCCTGCGCTGTACCGGTCTTGGCCCACACCATCACGCCGGGCGCATTGATGATTCCCTCCGGCCTTCGATCTTCGTAACTCACATGATTGCCCGTGCCGTGCTGCTCCTCGACTGCCTGCCGCAACCCTTCAAATGCGCGCTCGCAACTATGCGGGTTCAATTTCAAATCGCCAGTCCGACGCGCCGCACGACCCGGAATCGGAGTGACCAACAACTCCGCATCGCGAATCACTCCGCCGCGCGCCAGTGTTGCGTAGGCGTTGGCTGCCTGCATGGGCGTCCACGCGATCGGACCTTGACCGATACCGGCGATGACTGGAACGATGCGATCGCCCGTTGATTCAATCTTGGCGATTGCCTGCACCGATGGCAACACACCCGGATGCTCGCCAGACAGTCGATCGCCGATGATGTTGCCCGCTTCGTCCAGTCGCGGCTCCCATCGCGCAATGCCGATGTCCAACTTCTGGCCAAGTCCAAAGTTGCGATACCAGTCAGTGAGCGTGCGCAGGCCCATGCGTTGCGCGATGGTGTAGAAGTAAATGTTGCAACTACGACTGATGGCCGCCTCCACACCCAGTGGCCCAGCGATGACTTTGCTATGAGTCAGGTACTTATTCTGCTTCGTATAGATCCAGCAACGCCCGAACGGATCACCCTCACCAAAGAAATGTCCGTTGCACTCGATCTCCTCATCGGCCCCAAACACTCCGCTGCGTACTGCGCTCACGTACACAATCGGCTTGATGATTGAGCCGGGTGGATAGGAACCTTCAATAGCCCGATTCACCGACGGATGGCGCGCCGTACGTACCGCGTCATCAAAGTCTTCACCCGCGGCAACGGTTGGCCATGACACCATTGAGAGAATCTCACCAGTATCGACATCAAGTACCACTGCAGCGCCATTGAGCGGCGCCAAATAGCTCAACGGCATTTGCTTTGGCGTACCGTCGTTGTCCCAGCCATAGTGCCACTGCTGCGCGCGCGCGAGTCCCACTTCTGGCATGAAGAGCGCCTGCACGCGAGCCTGCAGTGCAATGTCGAGCGTCAGTTGTAAGTCCGATCCAAGCACCGGATCGGTTCGCGATGTCTCATTGGTATCCAGGCGCTGCATGGTGCGACCGCGCATGCCACGAAGGAGATCCTCATAGGTGCGCTCGATTCCGTAACTGCCAACCATGTCGTGGCCAGGACGGTAGCCGCCTAAGTCAACTGCAACATCACCCGCGGAATCAACGGTGCGAAATGGTCGACGCTCAAGATCCTGACGCCACACTTCATCGCGGACACCGCCGATCACGTGATCGGCAATACCTTGGACATCAAGTTTCAGTGTTCCGCCTCGTAGCGGTCGCGGCATGCTGGAGCGATCCAAGTCAATCCGCGCCGACGCCCACGGATACACGCGGCGCGTGCTGTCCTGCACTTCAATCGTCCCAGGATGTGCGTCTGCAAGCTTGCGCAGTACGAAAGCGCTCGCGGTTTCAATGCCTGATTTCACCACATGCGCTTCGCTCTGCTCTGCAATCGGCTGCGCATCAAACTTCCCCTCGGCATCCTCGCCGTACTTGGCGCGGTCAATCTCCAGCCGCGCCTCCCAGACAGCGCTGGCCTTCTTCTCAACGTGCATACGCACTTCACCCATCTGCGCAGACAACTCATCGCGCGTCATGTGACATGCGGTTGCAACTTCATTCAACACTGACTCAAGTTCCGCTGCTAACTCCTGTCGCCGCACCTGAATGCGCTCTTCGCGCTCGGCGGGCCCAAGGCGATTCCACGCAGCACGACCCGCTGCTTTCTTTGCCGCGGCGATCGCTCGCGTATCAGCCCACGCGCCGTTGATGGCGGGATAAAAAATCGCCACGTCGTAACTGGGAACGCTATCCGCCAGTACACGACCCTTGCGATCCGTGATCGAGCCGCGCACGGTTGGAAGGAGCGTGCTGCGGTCGAGCCGGCTGTCCGCCAGTGCGCGCTGCTGACTTCCCATGACCACGGTGAGACTGAAGAGCCGCGCTGCCATGCCGCCGAGTACCACGGCAAAGACAACGCCAACAATCAGCATCCTCCGCTCGAACATGGAGGTGCCGCGAAGTGACGATGGGCGATCCGATTCCGATTCCGAAGCCATTGGTCGTCCTGACCGTGGTGAATCTGGGTTGTGGAGCAAGGCTCCACGATCCGCGCAGCGTCCTGCCGCGCGGGTCCCCGCGGGCGGGACATCTTGACTCGCAGAGCGTACCATTCTCCCCCCTATGGACGCAGGAATTGTCGGTCTACCGAATGTCGGAAAGAGCACGCTTTTCAACGCCCTCACGGCGGCAGGAATCGAGGCTGCGAACTATCCGTTCTGCACCATCGAACCGAACGTCGGAGTGATCACCGTGCCGGACAAGCGGCTCGGAATCCTGCGCCACCACATTGAGAGCCAGAAGATCCTGCCGGCCATCATCCGCCTTGTGGACATCGCCGGCATCGTTCGCGGAGCCAGCGAGGGCGAAGGCCTTGGCAACAAGTTCCTGACCCACATCCGCGAGGTGGATGCCATCCTGCACGTGGTCCGCTGCTTTGAAGACGCGGACATCATCCACGTTGAAGGGTCGGTCGATCCGCTGCGCGACATCGGGACTATCGAAACCGAGTTGATGCTGGCGGATATGCAGGTGGTAGAAAACATATTGGACAAGGCGCAGCGCCTAGCCCGCAGCGGTGACAAGGAGGCGATCGCCCGCGGTGCGGTGCTGCAAAAGTGCAAAACCTGCCTAGATACCTCCAATCCGATCCGAAGTTTGGAGCTTGAGGAAGAGGAACGCCGCATCCTGCGCTCCCTGGGAATGATCACCGCCAAGCCAGTTCTCTTTGTAGCCAACGTTGACGAGAAGGATCCAAACGGAACCGGTCCACTAGTGCAAAAAGTGCGCGACTACGCCAAGGCCAACGGCGGCAACGTGGTGGTGGTGTGCGCCAAGATTGAAAGCGAACTGTCGGAACTCACCGAAGCCGATCGCACCGAGATGCTTGCCGGTCTTGGCATGAATGAGCCCGCGCTCAACTCCGTGGCGCGCGCGGCCTATGAGCTGCTCGGCCTGCAGAGTTACTTCACTGCCGGTCCCAAGGAAATTCGCGCCTGGACGATCTTGAAGGGATCCACTGCCCCGCAAGCCGCCGGCGTCATTCATACCGACTTTGAACGCGGCTTCATTCGCGCGGAGATCTACTCCGTGACGGACCTTGAGAAGCATGGCAGCGAGAAGTTGATCCGCGAAGCTGGTCGCATGCGCAGCGAAGGCAAGAGTTACGTCATGCATGACGGTGATGTGGCGCACTTCCTGTTTAACGTCTGATAATCCATCGAATCAGGGCTTGCCGGACGATTATTGCTGTCGTAACACGTTCTCTCTACGGAAGTTGCAACTGAAACGATTGACTGTGCGGAAGACAGGACTATCCTTAGGGACTCACCATGCTCGCAGCCAAGACACACATTCGCATGAACATCACTGAACCATCGGCCCCAAGCCGTACGCCAGCGATGTTCGTTCCGCGAGTGATGACGCTTGGTGGACGAAGCAACGCACGGATCCGACTTGCGGCGCTGACTGTCATCGCACGCAGCTCTGCCCTGCGTGAAGTTGCCACGCCAGCAGTGCGCGCTTCAGCGACCCTGTAACGGATCGCCTTCCACATCCCAACGGGCATCCGTCTCCACCGCGTCCTCAAGAAGCGATAGATATTCCTTGGCAGAAACCTCATACACCCCAAACCGGGCCATGTGGTCGTTGGCGTACTGACTATCGCAGACCAGAAATCCGCCGCGACGCAGACGATCAACCAAGTGCACCAAGCACACCTTGCTGGCATCGGTGCCAACGCCGCGCACACTAAACATGCTCTCCCCAAAGAACGCGCCCTTGAGCGCCACTCCGTACAGCCCGCCGACCAGTTGGCCGTCGCGCCAGGCCTCTACGGAATGCGCAAAGCCAAGCCGGTGCAGTTCGCAATAAACCTCGGTAATTTCAGGACCGATCCAGTTGCGATTCTCAGGGCCACGGTCGCTCGCGCAATTGGCCATCACCTGCTCGAACGCCGTATCAACACGCACTTGGAATCGCCCGCTGCGGACCACGCGCGACAGCGATTGCGCCACACGGAATCGTTCGTCAAGCGGAACAAGCGCGCGTGGGTCACACGTGAACCACTCAACGCGCCCGGATTCGGGCTCGCACATCGGAAACGCACCGCGCAGGTATCCGGTGAGAACAAGTTCAGGGGTGATCGGTCGAGCCATCGAAGCGACTATTCTCCCTTCCCATGCTCCCCTTTGTTGGTATCCATCCTGCGCAAATCACCCAGTCGCGCGAAGTTCTCATCCACGGCGACCGGTATTTCGACTGCAGCATCGTTCTTGAGGCAGAAGGCGGCGGCGAGGGAACCCGCGCCAACCTGCGCGTTGCAGCACATGCCGCGAAGGTGCCACTGGAGCCAGGAGCCATGGTTCGAATTCGGTTCATCCTGGGCCAAGCAGACGAAATCATGGGGCGGTGACGGGCGCAGGATGACTGACGGCGCGCACCTGTGCGAACTGTCGATGCCCGGCTTTGCCACTGTGGAATCCGTAACCAGAGTTCCGCGCACCCACCCACGGTGTTCCGTGCGCGCCGCCGCATCCCTTGTTGATTCCAATCATGCCCGCGGTTAACTGCCGACCGACTAATTCCGCGTGTGCCGCGGCACCGAAGACCGCCGCACCAAGTCCATAGGGCGAATCATTGGAAAGTCGAACTGCGTCGGCATCGGTATCAAAGCGCATGATGCACGCCACCGGTCCAAAGGTTTCGTCACGCATGATGTCCATGGTGTGGTCAACATCCACCAGCACCGTCGGCTGCACAAAGTTGCCGGGCGCGTCATGTCCACCCGCCAAGACGCGCGCGCCGGCACGCACCGCGCTGGAAATCTGCGCAACCACTTTTTCCTTTTGCTTGGCATTGACCATCGGGCCAATGATCGTTCCTTCACGCATACCGTCGCCCTGAATCAATGCACGCGTTCCTGCAACAACGCGGTCAACAAATGCGTCAGCGACTTCACGTTGAACATAGATGCGCTCCGTGCTGACGCACACCTGCCCCGCGTTTCGGAAGCTGTTTTGCACGGCAAATGCAGCCGCTGCGTCAAGATCGGCATCGGCAAGCACTACCAACGGATCCTTGCCGCCCAATTCAAGAATCACGCGCTTTAAGCCAAGGGCGGCATCCTGCATGATGCGGATCCCCGTGGCACGACTGCCAGTGAACACGATGAGATCAACATCACTCAGGACAAGCGCACGACCAACATCGCCAGCGCCCTGCGCTACCTGCAGAACATCCGCTGGTAAGTGCCGCCCAAGCACCTCTGCCCACAGTGCCGCGCAGAGCGGGGTCTCTTCGCTCGGCTTCAGGACCACGGTGTTACCTGCTGCAAGTGCCGGCATTACACACTGCTGCGGCATGAGAATCGGAAAGTTCCACGGAGTGATCGCTGCGCAGACTCCAAAGGGATCATGATGAAGTGCCGTGACGGTGCGCGCATCGGTGAGCGTTTCGGTGCGCAGCGCTTGCAGCATTTCATCCAGTTCTTCACCCAAGATGTCCACGGCGTAGTGCACCTCGCCCTTGGCTTCGGCGAGTGGCTTCCCCATTTCGAGCGTGATCAGTTCGCCAATCCGGTCAGCCGCGGCCTTCAGATCCGGAACTGCGGCGCGAATCCGGGCGACGCGGGCTTCCAGACCCATGGCCGCCCAAGCCGGCTGCGCTGCACGAGCACGCGCAACGATGTGTCCGATATCAGCGGGATTGATGGTCTCCACCGTGCCTGCGGCCGCGCCAGTGGCGGGGTTGAGCGAAACCAGGGTATTCGTGCTGTTCGTGGAGGGCTTGGGGGACACGTGGTTCGTGGTGCTCATGGGGACAGAGGATAGAGATTCGTGCCCCGTGAGCACAGAAATGGTTGCATCCGCTACACTTTCCGGTCTCTCAGCAATGGGCCGTCGGTGACTGACATGGGTCAGGCGCCGCATGGTGCAGGCATTTGCGGCATGACCGCCTGCTCCAGCCTCGAGAGTGCCGCGGCCAGGGTGA
>JBILYM010000095.1:0-7600 GCA_044377725.1 Phycisphaerales bacterium | reverse complement strand
TCGATCAGGCCGAAGGTATTCGCCGTCGCGGACTGGTGCTCAGTGCGTTGGTGAAGCTCAAGCAGATCTGCAATCATCCTGCGCACTTCCTGCGCGAGGGCATGCCATCCAATGCTCCGGTGGCCGATCCGTCCGAGGAGGAAATGGCGGAAGGCGCACAAACTGCCGAGCCGCCAGCGAAGAAGATTGTGGTGCCTTCCAATGTGGTGCGCGCCACGCGGCTCAGCGCTCGCAGTGGCAAGAGTCTTCGCGTCATGGAAATGCTTGAAGAGTTGACAGCGGCGGGTGATCGCGCGTTGATCTTCACGCAGTACCGACAGATGGGTCACTTGTTGGTGCAGATGATTCGGCAAGAGCTGGACATCGAAGCGTTGTTCTTGCACGGTGGTACGCCACAAGCCAAGCGTGATCAGTTGGTGCAGAAGTTCCAAAGCGAAGATCCAACGTGCCCACTCTTCGTCCTGAGTCTCAAGGCCGGCGGCGTGGGACTCAACCTGACCGCTGCCAACCATGTATTCCACTACGACCGGTGGTGGAATCCTGCCGTTGAGAATCAGGCAACCGATCGTGCATTCCGCATTGGTCAGATGCGTACCGTGAATGTTCACAAGATGATCACCGTCGGCACACTTGAGGAGCGCATCGACCAGATGATCGAACAGAAGACCGAGCTTGCCAGCCAGATCATCGGCAGTGGTGAGCAATGGCTCACTGAGCTCAACACCTCGCAGTTGCGTGACCTGCTCTCGCTCCGCGGTAGCACACTGGAGGACGGCGCATGAGTAGCGAAGGTTTCAGCATTCGACCGTCCCAGAAGAAATTGGAGCAGCCGCGCCGCGTGCGCCATGGCATCCGATTCCGCAGGAAACTTGGCCTAGACGGGCTTCCGTGGCACGCCGCTGCGTTTGTGCAAGCCGTCGAGGTGGGCATGCCGCCGGATGTTCGAATGCTCGGCATGGAGTATGCGCTCGCTGGTCAGGTGGCGAACTACACCGTTACGCCCGGGCTCGTGGAGACCGCTGTGCAGGGGCGCGGGGTCAAACCGTATGTGGCGAAGATCACGGTTCGGCCGCTCTCGCGTGAAGAGTGGGACAAGGTCATTGAGCGGATGGCCGGCGAAGCGGTGTACGCGGCGCGACTACTTACTGGAGAGATTCCGGAATCGATTGAGGATTGCTTCGCGGTGGTTGGTCGGCATTTGTTGCCGGCGCCCGGAGATGAGCTGCATACCGAGTGCGATTGCGGACTTGAGCAACCCTGCAAACATGTGGCCGCGGCCGCCTACCTGATGGGCGAACGCATTGAAGTGGACCCGGTCGTGCTCTTTGCGCTGCGCGGCCTTGACGGCGAATTGCTATTGGAGCGACTCCAAGAGCAGCGCACCTTGCAGACGTCGGGGATATCGCAAGCGCATGCCACCGCATCGACGGTGGAAGAGAACAACGGCGGCCTACCTCCGCTTGAACAGTGCATTGCGGACTTCTGGCGCCCCACTGCTGCACTTGAGGACGCAGAGTCGGCCCCGACAGCGGAGCATGTTCCGCACGCCCTGTTACGACGCATGGGTCCGAGCCCGATGGGCGGCAAATTTCCAATGGTTGGCCTGCTCGCCAGTATCTACGACAGCATTCGCGCGCGAACGGCAGAGTGAGCGCGGGCCGAATCAGACCTTCGCGTTGGGATTGCTGTAGAAGATCCGCAGTCGATTGCCTGGGTGCAGGTATTCAACAGCCGACATGTACGCCCGCATCAACATGATGCCGCGCCCCGAGGGAATATCGATGTTCTCATCGGCGGTGGGATCAGGCACTGACCCGGGGTCAAATCCTTCGCCCTCATCAATCACCACCAGCTCAACACCTTGCGGGTCGATCTTGCATTCCACGGTGACGTGCTTGGATGGGTTGCCCTTGTTGCCGTGTCGGAAACCATTCACCAGTGCTTCTTCCAGCGCCAAGCGGATGGCGAATGATGCTGCCTCCCCATAGCCACAGCCGGCCAGTGCATCATTGACGTCCGACTGCAAGCCTTCGATGGAATCGCGTTGCTCAAGCAACACCCAGCTTCGCTCGAAGCGCCCATCATGTGCATGTCCTGGTGCGGGGTGCGCCATGGAGTGACTGCCTTTCACTTGGTGCCGCCGAGGCTCGCCTTGGCGGATGCAAGGTCTTTCTCGATGCGCAGAATCTTGTTCAACTTGGTGATTTGGAAGATCTGCAGGATCTGCGCGTTAATGTCACAGAGGCGCAATTGGCCGTCCTTCGCCTTCACTCGGTTCATCACAGTGAGGAGTGTGCCCAAGGCAGCTGACGAGAGATGCTCCACGCCCTTAAAGGTCACCACGATTCGGGGCCGGGGCGAGTCATCGACCAACTTGGTCAATTCATTGCCGATTTGACGGATCACCACTTCGTCAATGATGTGCTTCTCAGTGAACTCCACGAGCGTGCACTCAGGGTCCTTGACGATCCGAATAAAGCTTTGCTGCGGCTGTGCCATATGAAAGAAGTGTACCCCTGTCATGCGTTGCGGCAGCACAAAAGTAACATCGGGAGCCCGAAGGCTCCCGATGGTGGGTGTCAAGGATCGGATCCGGCTACTCAGTATCCGGCGCCCGGGGACATCTGCTGACGCAGACCCGGGAACAGCGCGTCTTCCTGCTCCTGCTGGATGATGATCTCGGGGCGAATCATCAGGAGCAGCGTGGTTTCTGTCTTCGAAGTGATGCGGTTGGTGAAGAAGCGATTGACCACGGGAATCTTGGAGAGCATCGGCACGCCGACCTCGACTTCAAGTTCCTGCACCAAGCGCTGTCCACCAAGCAGAATGGTGCCCTTATCCGGCACGGTGACCGTGGTGTCAATCTGCGTTCCGGTGACTTCAGGGAGCTGGATCGTTCCTTCAAAGTTGGAGGATCGCCCACCGCCGCCACCACCACCACCGCCGCCGCCGGCGGCACCGGTGACCGTCTGCGGGGTGAACTTGGCGTTCTGGTTGAGACCAAAGAGCACGGTCATGGTGACGTAACGACGGTCACCAGAGATGCATGCTTCGATATCCAGAACAAAACCTTCGTACAGATTGCTGATAACCGGGGAGAATGCACCCGAGTTGTCACCCGTGACCGGCACGAGGTTGGAAACGTATGCAATCACCTTGGCAACACTGATCCACGAACGCTGGCAGTTGTAAAGCGTCAAGCGCGGGGCAGTGAGCACCACGTTGCGCTGGTCAGCCTGCGTTGCAGTGATGAGCAGGTCAACCTGCACATCGTCGAGGTAGGTGAAACCAGTGGTCAACACCGGATTTGCCACAGCGGCAATACCGAACGGATTGAGACCAGCAGCGGCCAAGGTATTGACGAGCGGCAAGCCTTCTTGCTGCACGTTGACTGTGGAGATTTCGCCCTTCTGCACGCCAACTGGCTGCACCGGAACCGAAGATCCGTAGGTGATGTCCTGACCGAAGCCGTTCGGCAGATCACCCTGATTGGTTGGGAATCCAGTGCCACCAACCGGGGTATTCACTCCAGGCTGAGCAACGTTTCCGAAGATCACGGGGTTCTTGAGACGACCGGTCTGCTGAGGTCCACTGTCAGCCTGTCCTGGTCCACCCTGCTGATAGAAGAAGTCACGGAGCTGGAAGTTTGGGTCAACCGCACGTGCCGCGGACCACATACGGTCGTTGGAATTGAAGTACAGGTCGAAGTCGATACCGATCTGCTCAAACCAGTCCATGGAGACCTGCACAACGCGGCCTTCAATATTGATCTGCAACGCACGAATAGCGCGCAGTTGCTGGAGGAGACCTTCGATATCACGATGCGCCGAAGGCGAAGCCGTAACAATCAGGTTGCGATTGAACTCGGCAATGCGGTCGGAACCTTCGCCGCGCTCTTCCCAGTTGGCATCCACCTGGTCGTAGACGAGCTGCTTGAGCTGGTCGATGAGTTCGCCGGGGTCGCCGCGCTCTGGAGCTTCGCCGGGGGTTCCGAACGGCGCACCGGCGCCACCGCCACCACCGCCACCACCACCGCCGCCACCGCCGCCACCACCGAATCCACCACCACCGCCGCCAGTGCCACCACCGCCGCCACCACCACCGCCGGCGCCGGTTTGCACCGACTGACTGAGGTTGAACTCGGGGGCGTTGTCAAAGTCGGGCGCGCGGAACAACAGGTCGCGGACGTCGTACACGAAAGTGACTTGCTTCTTTTGAACGCCAGCCTTGGTGGTGATGACCACAATGCCGTCCTGCACGTCAAAGGCAAGCGGCTCGCTCGGCGGCTGGTCACCGTTCTTGGAGATCACCCGCTCAAGCACGCGCTTGATGGCCGATGCCATATTGGTGCTGCCAAGATCAATGGTGACGGATGTTTGCTCAGGCTCAAGTCCAACTTCCTTCAACTGCGTCCAGTCGATCAAGAAGTCCACCTTGGTCTGATTCTTGAAGTAGTCGCATGCTTGCTCAAGGGTTGGGCCGGTAGTGAACGGCACCGGAATAGAGGTGGTCTGGATCTTGTTCCACGTTGGGACATTCACCTCTGCCTCGCGGTAGCCGCTCGCGCCGTAATCAGGCTCGCGAACGCGGCGATCACTCAGCTCCTGCCAATCCTCTGGGTAGGTCACCAAGGCGTTGGTTGAACGCGGTCCGGGACCGGAAACATTGACGCGCTGCGGCACAGTGGCCTCAAGCGCTTCGTCCTCAAGACGGGAGAATCCGTAGGAGCGACGCTTCTGCGTTTCTGCAAAGCGCACGTACATCTCCGTGGTGTGCAGCGCATCACGAAGCGTGAGTGCTGCGGAGTTGTTGGGGTCAAGCGCAAGTGCACTATCAAGAACCTGCAGCGCTTCGGTGTACTTCTGCTGCATTTGCAACTTGCGTACATTGAGAAGAATTTCGTTGACTCGCTTGGTGCGGTTCTCCGCTTCAGTGCGCTGCGAGGATGCACTCTGCTCGCCTTGAGTAGTGCGGGCCTTCTGATCCACAGTCAGCTTGTGCTGGCGCGCTTCTTCGCTAATTTGATCGACCAACTTCTCAGCGTCGGTGGACATCTGTTCAAATTCGGCTGCGTTCAGAACATTGCGCGCAAGGTCAAGCCGAGTGCGTGCCGTGACGGCTGCGAGCTTGGCTTGGTCGTAGTCCTGTTGTGCAAGAAGGCTCTGCGAACGCTTCATGTCCGAACTGAATTGCGCCGTGGCCTGCTGGCGGCGGACTTCGCGATCGCTGGAAACGCTACCGATGACAGTGCCACCTTCAAGCATGGTCTGTGCGCGCGTGCGCTCACGGATTGCTTCTTCATCGCCGGGGAGGTCTTGCAGCAGCCTTACCCATCCATTGGCGGCCTGCGACCACTCGCCCTTCTTCATGGCAGCCTGCGCAGCAGCGCGGATTTGCTGGGTATCAACGGCGAGCGGAACATCGTCGGCAGCGGGTGCAACATCGCCGCGTGCAGCCTCAGCTGGTGTTGGCTCTGCTGGTGTTGGCTCTGCTGGTGTTGGCTCTGCTGGTGTTGGCTCTGTTGGTGTTGGCTCTGTTGGTGTTGGCTCTGTTGGTGCTGGGTCTGTTGGTTCTGGCTCTGATGGTGCTGGGTCTGTTGGTTCTGGATCTGTTGGTTCTGGCTCTTTCGGAGCGGGCGCGGGTGGAGTCTTTGGTGCAGGAGCATCAGACTTTTTTGGGGCCGGCGCGGCTGGCTGCTTTGGCGCAGGAGCATCAGGCTTCTTTGGTGCCGGAGCGGCTGGCTCAGTAGCGGGCTCAGTAGCTGGCTCAGTAGCTGGATCATCCGCAGGATCGCCAGGATCCGAGTTCATGGGCTCGTCGTTGGGATTCTGACCTGGCTCTTCGCTTGGCTCGGCGGCGGGATCCTGACCCGGTTCTGAATTGGGATCCTGTATTGGAGCGACGGGCGTTGCCGTTGCATGACGTGTGAACATGTTGGGCATCACGGCAGTGACGCCGAACATGCCGACCACTAGCGTCGTCTGAAGCGCATTGGAAGAACGCGCCAACAGCGAGTTCAGCGGACGAACGAATCGAATCTCTTCACGAGGCATGACTGCTCCTAGACGACAAACGCCAGCACCGCCACAAGGCGGTATCGGCCGAACATCTCTTTCGGGCGCGGGTGCCCAAAGGATCGCCCCACATCCCAAGATTCGGCACGGACCGAACATCGGGGCGAGGGTTTGGCGAGGCTACCCTGCCCTCCCACGCTCTGCAAAGGGGTGGTTCAGACGCGGGGACAACCCGTCAACTAGAGAACTGCCCGCGGAACCCGGTACACTCCCGCCCGCCCATGATGCAGACAGTCCCGACAGTTCAGCCCGACCAACCATCAATCTGCCGACTCGCACTTGAGGACGGAACGGTCTTTCATGGCCATCCGTTTGGTCTTTGTACGGGTGCGGCGACCGCCGGAGGCGAAGTGGTGTTCAACACCGCCATGTGCGGATACCAAGAAGCGCTCACTGATCCTTCCTATACAGGGCAGATCTTGGCCATGACGGCCACGGAAATGGGCAACTACGGAATTTCCGATGAGGATGGCGAGAGCCGCTCCACCGCCGTGCGCGGATTTGTCGTGCGCGAAGCGATCGCGGAGCCGAGCAATCATCGTTCCATCAGCAGTCTCTCCGCGTGGCTTGCGGCAAACGGCGTCATTGGCATCGATGGCATTGATACGCGCGCCCTCGTACGCATTCTGCGGACCAAGGGTGCGCTCCGCGGCGTGCTCTTTGTAGGCGCCAGCAAATCCGACGACGAACTGATCGCGATGGCGCGCGCGCTTCCTTCAATGGCGGGGCAAAATCTTGCTGGATGCGTCAGCCCAACCCAGAGCAGCACGTGGCGCGAAGGCCTGGGCGAGTGGACCTTGCGCGGACAGACGCACGGAGGGCGGACTTTCAAAGTGGTGGCGCTCGATTGTGGTGCGAAGCACAACATCTATCGCAACCTTGCTGAGCGCGGCTGCGATATCGAAGTGGTGCCGCACGATTTGAGTGCGGCAGAAATTCGCGCGCGCAAGCCAGATGGATTATTCATCTCCAATGGACCCGGCGATCCCGCGGCTGTGGAGCGCACCATCGCCACACTGCGTGAAATCGCCGGCGAAGTGCCAACCTTTGGCATTTGCCTTGGCCACCAGTTGCTGGCACTGGCATTGGGTGCCAAGACCTGGAAACTGAAGTTTGGGCATCGCGGAGCTAATCAGCCCGTGCGGAATTTGCTTACGGGTCGGGTGGAAATCACTAGCCAAAATCATGGCTTTTGCGTTGATGAGGCATCGCTGCGCGCGGTGGGCGGAGAGCCGACGCACATGCATCTCAACGACGGCACGTTGGCTGGATTCCGGCACACTTCCAAGCCGATCTTCAGCGTGCAATATCACCCCGAGGCCTCACCTGGCCCGCATGATTCCGCGTACCTCTTTGACTGCTTCGTCACCATGATGGGCAGCAGGCGTCCGATCACCGCCGCTGACATGGAAGCGGCGCAACGTGCGCTCGCTTCCGCGTGACGAGCGCTGCATGTCCCTGTTCGCTTCCGGTGACCGTACCGTCTCGCTCCTTGCTCAGGTGGCGGTCGAGCGATCATTGGAGCG
>JBILYM010000004.1:0-23500 GCA_044377725.1 Phycisphaerales bacterium | reverse complement strand
CCGGTTGGGCTCTCTTCAGCAACCCATGCGGTTACCAGCATGACCATCGCAGCGACCACGAGGTTACGGAAGAGTGATCCACCCTTCTTACCCATGTTCAGGAGCAACGGGAATTCCATGACAAGCAGTGGAACGGTGATGATCCAATCGATGTAACGGTACGTGGTTGGGAACTGCTCGATGGTTTTACCAGCGATGCGCTGGCCATTGTCATCGAACAGGCCTGCCACGCCTTCAAGGTAAATACCACTCATGCGCCAGTAGTGGAATGCTGCGACGGCGCAGATGATTCCGGCGACGGTCATTGCCGTCTGATACTGCTTAGCAACAGTCTGGCGCTGCAGCCAGAAGTAGAATGCTCCTGCACCCATTGCTACGGTTGAGAGCCAGAAGAGGTACATGGTGACCCCTTCCATACTGAGGCCAGCGTTCAAGGCCTTCATCGTCGATGTCATGTCTGAGGCTGCGAGTGTCAGCACGGTAGAGATCTCCTGTTCGTCCCAACTGTTCAACCAACGCGGCTGAACATTGAACGTATAGAGTCGATAATAGGCATAACAGAGAGTTTGGCATGAATTCCTTGCGTTGATTTAGAATTTTGTGAAATTTGGAAATGCCAGCGATCGAGCAGTGCGAGCGATGTGTAAGCGCCAGCAATGGCGAGGCATCATGTGAGTCCTTGCGATTAAGGGCTTTACGTCGATCTGCTCTTCAATCACGGAAATCATCGGGTGAATTTAGGAGTGCTGGTAGGCGCATCACTCGCGGCATAGTTTCACGGACCGCCTCATAGCATCTTTCCTTGCATGCACATCACCACCCATACACACGGCGACTGCCGCACCATTGTCATCAACGGCAACCTGGACACCAACACCGCGCCGGAACTTGAGGCGCATCTTGATGTCACGGGAGTGCGGGAAATCGTGGTCGATTTCACCAAGTGCCCGTTCATCTCCAGCGCTGGTATACGCACCCTGTTGATGGCGCACCGGCGCATGGCTGCCGCGGGCGGCAAGTTCATTGCGCGGAACCTTTCGCCATCGGTGCGCGAGGTCTTCGATGTGACCGGCATCTCCAAGGTCATCACGATTGCAAAGACTGCGCGCGAGATATCAATCGAAGGTCGTGAGCTTCTCTCCGCGGGCGTATGCGGCGAATGCTTCCGTCTTGACAACGAGACGGTGGTGAAGCTTTATAAGGATGGCGTTGACCTAGGTATGGCCGAGCTTGAGAAGCGCTACGCGCAGGCGGCGTTTGTGCTGGGCATTCCAACCGCTGTGTCGTACGACGTGGTCACCTGCGGCACGCGCTCGGGGATCGTGTTTGAGTTGTTGAACGCTGAGCTCTTCAGTTCGGTGATCCGGCGCGATCCGCAGCAGATCGATCGGCACGCGCAGCGGCTTGCCGACTTGGCCAACAGCTTGCACGCGGCGACGGGTGATGCGGAAGTACTCCCTCGATTGAAGGATCGCATTCGTGACTACATCAATCAGTTGCGCGGGGTGTTTGAGCCAGAAGAGATTGCGCTGCTCTTAGGGCGTCTTGAAGTGATTCCGGATGCGGACACCTGCGTGCACTTTGACCTGCACTCCAGCAACATCATGGAGCAGGACGGCGAGCTGGTGATCATCGATATGGGCGATTTCTCGATTGGCAGCAACTACTTTGATGTTGGATTGATGTACATGATCTACGGTTTGCCAGAGCTGGGCATGTGCGCGCTTGCCACCAAAATTGACACTGCGCACGGCGTGCAACTCTGGAACAGTTTCGCCAAGCACTACTTCGCAGGGCGCCCGGCGGAGGAACGCGCGTTCTTTGATGCCAATCGATACTTTTTGGCGTCGCTCCGGATTGTGTGCGCGATCAACTATCTTCCGCATATGCGCGAGCAGTTCAGCAAGCAGGTGCGGGAGTTGTTGCTGCCGAAGATTGCGATTGAGGCGCGTGGAGGATGAATATGACTCAAGTGAAAGACCAATACAGCGCAACCGCCCGACGAGCCTTCACCCTTGTGGAACTGCTTGTCGTCGTCGGAATCGTGGCGCTCTTGACGGGGCTGCTCCTTCCTGCACTTGGGCAGGTGATCCAGCGTGCCCGGGCGGCGCAGACTCGTGAGACCATGGAAAGTTTCGCGCGGGCGTGTGACGCGTACTACATCGAATTCGGTGAGCATCCGGCGGTGATTCCGAGCAGCGTGCTGTACTTGGGCGTCACGGACAACCCGTCCGATCCGCTGGTACCGCAGAACCTGGCAAAGCTCACGCAGATGGAGAACGCACTGCTGGCGCTGATGGGCGGATACCGCCTTGAGAGCGACGCGGACTACAGCTCATACACGGGAACGGAACTGGTCTTCAACACAACGCCGCCCTTTCGGATCAAGATTGATGCAGCGCGCATGGGCGAAGGGCCAATGAAGAACGGCCGCAAGTACGACGCCTTCTTTGCACCCAAGGGGAGCGAATTGCGGAGAGTGGGTGGGAAGATGAATCCCGCCACTGCCCTGCCGCTGGCTTCCGGCGAGGGACTCATGCCGGACCTCGTCGATGCTTGGGGCGCCCCGATCGGCTACATCGCGCAGATGCGAACCATCGGACCGATGGTGCGCAAGGGAACCGTTGCTGGCCAGTTTGAGCGAAAGCAGATGATCGCTTACACGGGCAGCACCGCGCTCGGCGAAGCGGGCGTTGATCAGACCGACACCGCTAAGGGAAGCGTTCTATCCACCTATTCCGCGGCAGGGTTGCCATCGACCGAATCACGCCGGCTCACGCTGGCACAGTTGATCCGGCATCCCGCGCTCGAAGCAGCGGGTGCGAGTAACGCGTCCGACGCCGAACGAGTGTATTCGGGGACGGCACGCGGCAAGTTCTTCCTGTTCAGCGCCGGACCGGACGGCATCTTCTTCTCGCGAAGCCAGGTTCGGACACCGGATGGTCAGCCGATGACGGACATCATTAGTCGCACTACAAATCCGAATGGGCCGCGGGTTGTGGAGTTGTTTGACGACATTGTGGTGGTGGGGGATAGTTGAGTGTGAGTGATTTGGGTGGGAGTCCGCCACGCACTCAACCACCCGCAGCCGCTGCCTCGATTCGTTCCACCACCTTGGCTGGGTCTCGCACCCACTCCGTGCTCCAGACGCGCATGGTCCGCCAGCCGAGGCTGCGCAGCACTGCTGGTCGTACGACCACGGTCACTATATTCATTGCCATATCAATTGCCTCCTTGCATCGTTGGACATAGAGCATCCTGCTCTCGGAATCGACTGATCGTCTAATTTGGGGCCGGCGCGCCAATCCAAATCCCCGCTCGCCGACCACGCCGCATAGGAACCATCGAGAACCTCGACGGCGACCGCGAGTGTCAACGAGTTTGACGAAGTCCACAAGGGGAACGTGGCTGTTGCACTCGTAGTCGCCAATGGCGTAGCGTGTGACACCTCCAGACCGGTACATGAGATAGCTCATGTCCAAGTTCCGTTTAGTCGCCGCCCCGCTGCATCATCACCCCGATGAGCAGAACTACGTACGCCGAGCCCAAAATTACGGCCAGAACCATTGAGACCACCGTCGTGGCGCGCCAACGCGGCTGCCTGACGAGAGCCACCACTCCCACAATCAGAGTGGCCGCGGCAAGCAACAGACTAACGATGACGCACAGCCCCACCACTCCACCTAAGAATCCAGATAGCCCCTCCGACATCGGCTCGACCTGAGTCGCGCCGCGCGCGACCGCGATACCTGCAGTCACTGCGACTACGGAGGTTGCCGCCATGCCCGCCGCCAGAATGCAGGTTGCCATTGGTAGTCGCGGCGCCACTCCCGGCTGAATGATTCCCCCTGCGATCGCGACTTCTTGGTCCCGCCGCAGGCGCGCAAGGGCGAGCATCGCAAGAGCCAAGGCTGCGCCGAGCGATGCAGCAAAGCCAAGGAACGACATCCCAACCCCTACCCCACTGTCCTGGAAGTCCATCGCACTGCCGGACATAACAGCCAGATCGTAAAAGCCGTGTAGCCCAATCGCACCTGCGAGACCCAACGCGATCCATAGCCATCGATTTCGCGGCGAGAACCGCGCGACGCCAATGCAAGCGCCCATCACGACACCGCATGCCGCATGCAGTGGAACAGCAGTGAGTGCACGCACAATGGCCACGCCCAATGATGACCCGACCGTACCGTCGTTGCCAGACCAGGCGCCGATGACGTATAGAACATTCTCAATTCCCGCGAATCCCAGGCTTGCAGCAGCGCCATAGACGATGCCATCCATTGGTTCGTCGAAGGCATCCCGACGCGCGGCGTAGCCCGACAGCACGGCGAACTTCAGTAGTTCCTCAATGACCGCGGCCACAATGAAAGCCGTAAATCCGGCGTGCAAGAGCGTGCGCGGACCGTCGGCATGCGCAAATCCAAATGCGACCCCCGCTGCGTTAACGATGTGTTCCAGACCGACGGCGGGCACCGCAACTAGCACGCCTAAGAGCACCGTTGCTAGAACAACTCCAACCGGCTCACGTAGACGGTCGCGAAAGTACAGCCATGTACCGATGACGACCACCGGCATGAGGCTTGAGGCTAAGAGGACGTAAACAGCAGCCGAGTTGATTGAGATGGTGTACCACGCGTGCTTGGGTGCGGTTGGATGGGAAGCAATCCAAGCCGAACTGCTGGACCCGATCACAGTGACGATCTGTGACTACCCTCCTACCCAACAACCCGAACCACCCGCTCCCCCGGGAGTAGCGCGACTCCAATCGCTGCCACGATGTCGTCCTTCTTGCGCTCCTCCTCACTCAAATCCGCCCACGGGCAAATACTTGGATGCGTTCGGGCTACCTCATCTTTCTTACTGCCGTGGGTCCAACCCGAGAGCAGTCGCATCACCACCCGACGACGATGCTCAAGGCGAGACATGATCTCGCGCTCAGCGGCGCTGATCGAAGCGGGGTCAACGAAAGCCTCGTTCGGCAATGACCGGCACTCTTCCGGGCCCGCAACTCGAAGACCAATGGCACCCAGGCGCGTTTCAAAGAAATCCGCAGAGTTTCGGTTGTCCTCGCGCTTAAATTGGGCAAGCTGATCCCACGGGCGACGACTGCTCCGACGGTCTTTGGCGTCTTCTGGTCGCGGCGGGTACTTACTGAGATACGCCTCGTGAACCCGCTTTGCCCGGTCATCCAACTTGCCCTCCAAGACAACGCTCGGGTCGTACGAATTATGAAGGCCGCCCCACGGATGAAGTTGCATCAGGCCATCTCTTCCAATCAAGGCGAATCGTTGCAAGATTGACGAAACGTCTGCTATCAGCGACTGCCGCACGAACACGACCGGCGAAGGCGCCCCGGGCTGGGAAGATCGAACGGCCTTTGGCAGCCCAAGTGCAAGTTCAAGATTGCGATCGACATCGCCCACAGAAACCGCAATGCAGAGATTGACATTTGCGCACGCCGCAGAATCGGTGACCGCCTGACGCGCCTCTGCTGAAAAGGCGTCAGCTGCTATGCACCGAATATCTGCCACCTCGTCAATGTGTGGGAAACTGCTACGCAGCCTCGCAACAGCCTGAACCACTTCCAAGTCAATCGCAACGATGCTCATCCGAGCTTCGTCAACATGATGGACACGACGAAGCATCGCAAGCGCAAATGCGCGTTGTGAGTCTCCGAATCCAAGGCAAATGAGTTCCGTTGATCCACCTGGCTTGCCGAAAGAATGGCGCCAATCAATTCGCTGCACCCTTAACATCTGGCGCGCCGCAAGATCGTCGGCACTCAAAACACGTACATCCACAGATGGTTTCCGGGCATCCCTTTCACCCGGCGAACTCCATTCCGCTTGGCGGACAAGTTCAGCCGTATCCGGCGATTCCAGACGCACGCGCAGTATCCGAGGATGCTTAGCCCGCCGACCAGTCCGAACATCGCCCACACTCATGGAGGCGGCAAGCAATTCGAGCGCACGAGCGTCGCCCGCACCAAACAGCAAGACCTCATCCGAGTGCCCGAGACCAGCATCTTGCAGCGTCGTGGCATCCAAGTGCGGAACATCAATCGACATCAAGGCACCTAACGGCGCCGCGCGATCGGTCCGTTCATCTGAATTCACACGGACATGTGAAACAACGTAACGAGGCCACATTCGCGCGCTATCAGTCTGACGCGAAATTCGTTCGGCCATCCAGTGCGCCTCGGGCATTGACCCAATCACCATAATCCGGCGCTGATCCAACACTTTGCTCCCAAGCCGTCGAAGTGCGCGACGCATCTTGTTGTATGCGCTACCTGCTAGAAAGCGGAAGATTTCAAGGGCAAGAATGCCGGCAGCAAGCACTGCGCATGCTTGGGCCATGTGGGTGAATTGATCATGGCGACTCTCATAAACGGCATTGAGCGTTACCACTTCCCCAATGCGGTGAATCCAATGGTCCCATGTCCACTGAACACCATCGTGCCCACTATCACGCACACTTCCAATGATTGAGAGCACCACAGCCACCACTCCAAGGACTCCCCCAATCGTTGGGAGATTACGAGGGATGGACACTGCAAACTTGCCAACGAACGCGAACACCGAGTGAATCACCCGTCGGATCGACCCGGGCCGACCGTTGTTAGTTTCGTGGAAACGTTTCATTGTGAGAAAGCGTATCGAGTTACCGTGCGGGGTGACCGAGATGACCCGAGACCACCACGTCCGCCGCGCTGTCGTGTTAGCCGCCAGCCGCCGCACGCCGCACTTCCCGCGCGACTACCAATACGTGCTCTTCCCCCGAAAGTCCAAGCGCATGACGTACTGCTACGAGCGCGGGCAGCTCCTCAGCATGGAATTCTCCATCCGAAAGCATGACCCGCACCGCTAACGCCAAAGCCTCTGGACGCCGATCAGGCGGAACTGCAGCGCATGCTTGAACCGGTAGCGCGGCGGCAGGCGTGCTTCCCGACGCTACTCACCGGCGGACCAAAGTTCCTCGCGATCGAGGACAACAACTCCCCAAGATTGCCAAAGCGCGGAATCGCCCTTCGATATCATTGTAAATCCGGAGCCCCCCTTGACCATCGACGCCCCAATTGATCACAATGAACTGTGCGCACGAGTGAGATTTCGCCATGATGTGTTAACCAAGGTTCCCGACGATGAGATCATCGAACGCGAGCGGTTCACCGCTGATCGCATCGCCATCCTCCAGTCGATGGGCATCCGTGTCACGCCGAACCTCACACCAGGGATTCATGCGAAACTTGTTGATGTCTGCGGCAGGATGCTGCTATCGGATCCGCTCCGCCTGTACATCGAAGCTGACCCCGAAGTCAATGCGTCCGCCATGCATGGCGGAAAGCACTGCGTGATGAGCCTCACAAGTGGGCTAGCCAATCTGCTCACTCTTGACGAGATAGGCGCCGTCATTGGGCACGAACTCGGACACATCGGATTGCAGCACGCCCATAAGCGAGTGGATGGCGGCATGGCGCGCATCTTCGTCTTAGAGAGTGCGCGCGCGGCGGAAGTCTCATGCGATCGGATCTCCATCATCGCGGCCGGAAAGTGTCGCACCGCCGTGAGTGCCATGCTCAAAATTTCCTCTGGCCTGAACGCGCATCACCTGACCCTTGATGTTGATGCGTTTCTCACGCAACTCGCCGAGCGACACGCCGAAGCCGACATGGAATGGGAAGCAATGCAAGATCACCCCGTCTTGCCCTTCCGAGTGTGGGCCATGACCCGCTTTGCAGCGACCGACTTGTGCATATCACTGCTCGGTGGCGAAGGCGGTGAACCATTTGAGAAAGTGGAAGACGAGATTTCAAACCGGTTTAAGACCATCGGTGCAGGGCTTGTCGCGCGAGCAGTCACCGACCACCTGCACGAGGCACTAGCCTGGCTTGGCGTACTGATCGTTTGTGAAGATGGATCAGAGTCGGAAGTAGAAATCTCAACGCTCACCACATTGACTGGATCAATATGGGCGGAGGATGCGATCGAATATATGAAGCTTCACGGAGCACATGCAGTGAAGTCGCGCGCCAAGGACTCCCTGCGCGCACTTTCCATGGCACATCCATCCGTCAAGGATCGTGTGCGATTGCACTCAACGCGCTTCATTGAAAGCCTGAATGCGCATGCCATGAAGGTGCAGATCGATGCACTGATTGACGAGGCGTGGCGGCGGTGATTGAACGGGAAACGATTTTGGCCAGTATCAATATCGGGGCAACGCCCCAAAGAGGATCTCATCAATGGCGAACTATCTCATTCGTAATCCGGGCGGCATGGTCCAAGGTCCCTTCTCTGTCAGTGAAATCCAGCAACTCATCAAGACCGGGCGAGTAACGGCAACCACTGAGATTCAGCAGGAGGGCGGGCAGACGTGGAGACGCGCCGCAGAAATCAAAGGGATCGCCGCCGCGCTGGGTGTTCCTTTGCAAATTCGGCAGAACCCTGCCGAGTTACCACCAACCACTTCTAGCCCGCGCGTCAACGCACCGCCACCGGAGCAGTACACGCACACACCAATGGGCGTAACAGTAGCGCCGCACGCTGGTTTCTCTGATCGCATACTGCGGTCGGCGTTTCAATTCGCTCGCTCCATCTCGGTGTTGGTGATTGCAGGCAGCATTGTGACGATCGCCGGCTCGCTCTTGCTCGGCGGCTATGCGCTGATGCCCTCACCTGCATCACTGGTTGGTGGCGTCGACACGCCGGAGTTTGGGGAGTTCCTGACCTCCTGCAAGCCGGAGTCACCTGCTCAAGGTCAGCCAAAGCAGCAAAAGCAAGCGATTCGCTCAGTGATCGGAGAGAGTGATTCCTGCAGCATCTATCGCGAAGGCTTCACATCCAGCGCGCGTAATCTCAAAATCGAGGAAGATCGGGCCGTGACCGCCTTCTGCAATATTGCCACTCGCCTTCCGGAAGAGTGGCGCGGTCAATTTTCGAACGGACTCATACAACTCTCCGAGGCATACGTGTCTTCACCCCCGCGGGAGGCCGACTGCACAGGCGCAGACGCAGCCAATTGGTACATCGGAACCTTTCAGAACCGATTGGCCGAGATGCAGGCACAGGCCATGCTCGACCAACAGGCTGCGGCGCAACGGCGTCAATTGCTGATTCCCGCACTGTCAGGAATCGGCACCGCCATCGGTGCGCTGCTCATGTTCCTGATCCTTCCGCTGCTGATTCAGATTGAACGGAACACGCGGACTGCGTGAGGGGATGGGTTTTGATCCTCCGACCAGTTCGCGAAGCGTGCCCCCATGAAGTGCTTCATCGTCATGCCCGATGCGCCATCTTTCGAGGCCGCGTTGGATTGCATCCGGCGGGCTGTCCAAGCGGCCAGCGTGCCAGCGCACCCGGTCGTTCAACTGCGTGGATCTGCTTTGTATTCGTAGCATCGCTCAGCCGTCATCGGGCGACCATCATTTGCTTTTTTTCTTAGCAGGGGTCAGATCATTATTCGTAATAAGGTGACTCGTTAGCAATTTTTTAGATTCCCTTAACTGCTTCATTAGGTCTTGGCAAGATTTTTCGTCAAGATGAGGAGGCTTGCCATCTTTAACTGCTGCACCCATTTGCTTCATCGTGGCAAGATCAAAGTAGTGATCCGTCATCGCCAAGGAAAGAACTAGCTCCTCATCCGCTGAGGGCCTTGCGTTGCAATGGGGGCAGAGCACAAACGCTCCAAACTTGATTTCTCCGCACTTAAAACAGACTGCTTGGGTCATATTGGCCTCCCTGGATTTCGCCTAACGTGCAGTAAACACCAAATTTGGCTGACCATCGAGCGATGAGGCGGATAGGGTCGTCATGGGTGTCCATGATTGGTGTGCAGGTCCATGCGCTCGCTATACTTTAAATATGCGAGCCTTCCGGACACTCACTATTGCATTATTGTTAACACTCGGACCAGCGTGCCCGGCTAACGCCGACACCGTAAACCTTCGCTCGGGCGCCAAGGTCGACGGCACAATCGCTAATCCTGACAGCAACAATGTCATCATCACCGACATCAAGGGCAACTTTCGTACCTTTGCGCGAGAAGATATTGCGAAGGTCGAAACGAATGCTGCGGGTAAGAAACCTGCTGTACCCGTTCAGCCAGTGCCGCCGAGCAAGCCATCGACGCCGCCTCCCGCGAAAGTTGATGAGGCTGCACCAACGCCCGCCCCCACGCTGACGGAAGTCATCGCCACCGGCGTTGGCAGCACCGCTGACGCTGCACGGAAAGATGCATTGCGGCAGGCCGTTAGTCAGGTAGTCGGTTCACTCGTTGTAGCGAGTGATGCCGTGGCAAACGACGAGCTCATCGACTCGAAAATCCTGACCTACTCCGACGGGTATGTCGAGCGATTCGAGCCGATCGGCGAGCCACAGAGTAAAGACGGACTCGTTCGCATCAAGATCCGTGCATGGGTTCGCCAAGGCAAACTGACCAAAGCGCTCGCTGACAACCGCGTACCGGTCAAGGACGTCGACGTACGGAGTATGCAGGGGCAGTCCGAGACGATTGCTGACCAGCAACGGTCTGCGGCAGAGGTGGTAGTGGCGGTCTTTCAGGGATTCCCGAACAAGGTCTTGGTGGCAGAGCCGCTTACACCTCGCCGCATCTCCGGGGACGAACAACAAACAATCTTCGAAGTTCCGGTACGAATCAAGGTCGACATGAAGAAGTGGGCGGATTGGGTCGCAGAGGCCAAACGACTGCTCGACCCCATTGCTGAGGCAAGTGGAACGGAGGCTTGGAATACCAAGATGGCCGGTTGGTACCCGCTATCTGGGACAGCGGCGCCAAAAAAAACGGGAACGAATCCATCTGAGGGAGTGCGCGCAGATCCGACTGCCGGTCCTCAAGAACGCGTGGCACAAATGGTCCGAAGTAGTGTTTGGCTCAACCGACTCGTGCCACGTGAGGACCGCTCCGGATGTGCGGTATCGATAAAAAAATCGTACGAAGCGTCGCAACTCCCCACACTGAACGCCGGAAATGACCACAAGAGAGTCGTTGCAGTTCTCGACAAACTCGGTGGAAAGGTAAATTGGTGGCAGTTGCCCGCCGACCCGTGGGAATCGTTGCTTGGGCTGAAGATTGCCGCCGAAATTAACGTGCGGATTTCGGACGCTACGGGAGAGTCCGTTGCCACACACCTTGACGGATGGAAGGAGGTGATTGAGGCAACCAAACCAACTGAAAATAGTCCAACCCTATTTGAGGCAAGCGATAACGTCGGAGGCCGGTTCCTGACCGTAGGTCGTACGACCAGTGACCGCGGCTTCATATCTTATGACTGCCGAGTAGCAATGGACCGGAAGGGAAGCCTTGTGGGCAGTTACCTTTTCCCGCAGGCCATACACCTATTCATTCCGTGCGCGTACGGATGGCCAGAGGACGGCCCGACGGTTAGAAATTCCGATGGCCCGCCTGTTGCGATGGGAGAAAGCACCCCTTTCTTCGCCCCAACCGTAGTCCTGCCGTACCGTTTCGTGATTCCGGGCGACGTCGCTAGTCTCAGCACCGAATTGAAGGTAGAGGCTGAACTTATCAAAAAGTAAGCGCCGTTCGCTTTAGCGCCCCGCTGCATCAAAGTACAGCAGCCCCCAAAGTCGGATCCCGCACTCAATAACATTTGAATATCTTCTCGTCACGCGCACCCACCCACAAGAATCGAACACCTTCCGTCGCCATGACCAAGGAACCCCCATGCAACTATCCGCCTTGCCTGCGATTACCCCATTTGTCCTCTGTACCATGTTTGCTCTCGCTCAAGATCCTGGTACGCCAGTATCCCCAGCAGCAACGCCAGCGGAAACGACCTCAGTAACTGAGGCGCCATCGGCCGGCGTCACCCAACCGCCCCCGCCCCAGAACATTCAACCGAAGTTTGAGATAGTAAAGACCGGCGACGCAAGAGAACTTGCTCAGGCGTATGTAGACGACAAGAAGTGGAATCTGGGCTGGGACGTTGACAAAGGATGGGGCGTCTGGATCGGTACAAGTTCGCTCTTGGCGGAAGACCCCACCGGACTCGCGGTCTCACTGAACGGCGCGCAACTGGATGCTAAGTTTCAGTTTGCCGAGTACTTGGCTCCGGTGATCGCGACCGCCGCACTCAGCACGCTGGAAAGAAACCCCGCGCAGATCAAGGCGGAGCGTGACCGGATGGACGCAGAAGCCAAGAAGGAAGGGGCTGATCCAGTCGCGGGCGCTGTGCGCGACTTGCTCGATTCCGGCTCGGGATCTGCAGACGCGAACATTGATCGCAGGTCGCTTGTCTCGACCGCGTCGGTGACATCGGCACAAGCCGCGATCCCAGGCATGATGGTGGCGGCCACGTTCGTCAAGACCGACGACAAGGGTTTGAACGGCTCGATTGCGATCGTCATCGTCTCAACCCCGAAATCGCGATTGATCGCCAACGGCATGCTGAAAGGTGACCCAATCCCATTGGGAACACCCGATTCAACGCGCACGCTGCGGGCGTACGTTGACTCACTTCAACCGGAAGCGATGGTCTATGCGACTGGGGCGACCTACCGCACCAACGAAAAGGGAGAGCTCTGTGCGCTTGGATTCGGGGTCGGCAGCGTCGACGGCGACGATACAGATGATGTTCGAATTGCCGCGCAGGAAGCGCTGCAGGCGGCTAACGCAGAACTCCGCAATGTTGCTGGTGAACTCATCATGGGAAGGCGCCTGCTGTCACGCGTCGCCGAACGCACCAAGTGGGTGGACGGGAAGCAAACGGCCGAATCTCGCAAGGGCGTACAGACCTCCATCGGATCGCTCGCTGAGGATTTGGTGATGCCCGGCATCGAGACCGTAACGATAAAGCGGATCCGGAATGCGATGTTGGGCGATCTGGTGTGCGTCATCCGTAGTTGGAATCTATCCAGCGCAGAGGGGGCGGCTGACCTTCGCCAACAGTTCGAGAAACAAGGTGGTTGGAAGGGCGGCGAGGGAGTGCAGCCGAAATCAGGCTCTTCCGGTTCAAACGGAGCGAAGCCCGCACCGCCACGACCAAAGGGCGTGCCGAGTGGCCAAGGCGGCGGCGGCATCGACGAGCCGTGATGTTCGCTGTCATCCCTGTGACCGTCATCTTCGCATCGGTGCTGGCGATTGCCGGCACCGATGCTTTATCGGCGTGGGAAGCCGCGGGCAGACCCAACAACGGCGTGCATGAGTACGGCAGTTGGGTTCTTTCTTGCTACAGCCAACCCGCTGAAGTTGGGTCTGAGGGGTTTGCCGAGATCGACTTAGCTGCCTGCAAGCAGGAGGCGACCATCGCAATGGTCGAGCATTGTGCAGGTAGCCCGAGTTCACCGCCATCCTTGCCCAAGTCCCTGCAACCAATGGTTGAATCGGCGGTGTCCGGTTGGTTAATGTACCGAGTGCAAACGAGTGGCATCACATGGGTCCGGTGCGGCCGCTCCAACGGCGTGGACCTTGCAGTGATGGCCATTCCTTTAACAGCATGCCGAACCATTCCACACGGTATCGAGTGGCTACCCTCCACGGTTGATATTGCAGTATCGACCAAGGGTTGGGTGATACCCGGCGCGCTGCTTGAAGCGTGCGAGGGGGAAGCCCGCGGCCGAATCGCGACGATCGTGACCGAGCGACTATCCGCCAGCATCGAATCTCCGGTTGGAACTTGGCCGAGTGGATTCCTCAAATTGCCCGGCGGGCTTCCTGCTGATATCGAAGCACAACTATCACTCGCGGACCTAGCAACCCTTGCTGCCAAGCGCCCGGGCGACTCGGCGCTTTGGATACACGTCGCCGAACGTTGCGAATCGATGCAAATGCATCAGGCAGCGCAAATCGTTCGTCAACTTCCACGCAAGGCTGAGTGGATTGGTCCCGCACCTGTGCCCAGCGGCCATCGGTGGTCAAGCGCGCAAATGAACGAGCTGCCAGTGGCACTCGTGGCGATCGTGCGCGCCGGGGGCGGTATCTCCTGCAACGCAAGCGCGGCGGTCGATGCATCACGGGAAGCCACAGCGGCATTTTTTGCCAAAATTCCAGACCTAGTCACGGCTGAGGCAAAGGCGCGAGAGGCCGCTGCCCTGCCCGACCCGGATGCGCTCAACCTCCTTGCTGCACTGCGTCTGGTTGATCCGCAAGCATCTGAAGCCGCAATGTGCCAAGCACTCGCATTTGCGTGGCAGGCACAGGCGCTCGCGCCCACACACCCATATGCCAAGGTCAATGTGCTCCGCGCCATGCGCCGACTTTCGATGCGGGACGACGCGGCGACGCTGTTGAAATCAATGCCTCCAGCAAGCGCCGGCAGTTGGGCACGTCGCGAGATTGACAACGTGAAAGGCTGGCTTTACCCGGCAGATGCAGTCGAAGGCGCGCCAACACGATGATGCGCGCCTTTCGACTGAAACTTGTTGCACAACCACTAATGGGAGAGTGGACCTCTTAATGCTTCGTGCCCTGATTATGATCGCTGTTCTTCGCTTTGTCGTTCCCGGCGGACAACGCGACGAAATCCTGCAGGCTGGACGCAATCTAGTGAGTGGCGCAACGATCGTAGAGACCGCCGACGGAGCGGTTCTGCTTGCAACGGCGACCGTGCCCGTGCAGAACGACCAGCGCGCGGACAAGGCCTTCGCCCTGGCGGCTGCCGCGGCATTGATCGAAGCGCGCGCGGAAGCTGCGCTATTCCTGGGAGGAACGTACGCCACTGCATCCGAGCAGAGCTCGAACACCACGAACAACTCAGATGGCGCTTCGAAGCGGGAGAAGTGGGTCCGCACGCACGTTACCTCTATGGCGCGGGTGAAGTTGGCCGGAGGCGAACCGATCGCGCTCGGGCGCGCCGAAACCGGAGTACGCGCACTGGTCGCGTGGGGTTTGCTGGACGCCGCCACCGTGCAGGTCACGATCGATGAACACTCCATTGAGGCGTTGGCTGAAGCCACGCTCGCAGCCGCCGAGGTCCCCGCCTGCGATCTGCGTTGGGTGAAGGACACCGCTGGGCACGAAGGACTCCGCATCGTCCTTGCAATCCACCCCGACAAACCGCTCGGACCATGTACACGTGGACAAGCGGGTGCTCCCCCCTGCAATTGCCAACTCTGTCGGGAGCGCGTGCTCAAGGCGCTACTGCAACGAACTGTAGGCAGTTGGTTTACGGATGGTGATGTTGGCGTCGCGCGAACGTTCACACGCGTCGCCAATCGGACAACCACCCGGGCAAAGGAAGGTGCTGAGGCCGTCCGCATTGCATCGCAGCGGACGCTTGAATCCGGTACGGGCACGACCCTCACCGTCGCCATTCCGCCGGACTTCTTCACAAAGTCAACGCATGTCTACCGCCATAGCGACCTGCGCTCAGTCTGCGCAGCGTTCGTGCCGATGGATGCGATTCCCCAAACGAAGGTCCAGCCGCCGCCAGCCTCTCCCGGCGCACTCCGCGGAGGATCGAAGGACCCACAGGACGAGAACGCCTCTGAGATCGCACGAGAAGCACGGTCGCCCGAGGATTGAGCGTCGACCCTGATGATCGTGGGCGATAGCACCGCTCACCACGCGCAGTTGCACGCCTTGATCATTGAACGTATCCGGCCAGTAGTTCACCTCCGGCGGGTCCCACGCCGAGTCGATCGTGAGCTGCTGGTACAGCGCCTGCACCAGCCGGCTCTTGCCGATACCACTCTCGGCCACCACGAACGCCATGCGCGGACCACCCGCGTAGCGACCGGTCGACGCATCGCGTGTTGTGCATGCGTCCCACAGACCACGCAGCCAAGCGAGCTCTTCAGCGCGGCCGTGGAAACCTGGAATACGTGCAGTAGGCATATATCAACTCCCCGGCATGAGTTAGGCGCAACCTCTGCGTTTCATTGTAATCAAGAAGCTACTGATGAGTGCTGCGCGGATCTACGCGACATGCACACGCGCACGGCTGGGGTTGGCGATGATTGATGTTGCGAAATGAGGCGAGTGTGTTCACTCACTTTCCATTTGCGCAATGCGGGTGCGAATCACCAGCGCTCGTGCGCGGCTTTCGGCGGCTTCTGAGGCCCAACCAAGCGCGTCAAGCGCTTCGGTGCGGCGCTCCCAGTAGGCGGCGGCGGTATCGAGCGTGTTGGCGTCTTTAGCCGACTCCAGGATGGACGCTTGCTCAACGAAAGACTCAAGGCGGACAAGGGCTGCATCTGGGCGGGAGAACGAAACTTCGATACCTGCGCAGAGTTGTGCAGTCCACAGCAGATTGTTCAGCGCCCCCGGTGTCTCCGCGTCCGCCAGCAGACGATGCCGAATCCCGAGGATCTCCTCATACCGCGCCAGCGCGCCGGGCGTGTCGCCGCGGGATTTGAGGATGTTCCCCACGTTGGTCAAACTCACGCTCACGTCGCGCAGGCGTTGGGGTGTCGCCTCGTCCGCCAACAACTGGCGATCAATCACCAAGCTCTCCTCGTAGCGCTCCAGTGCGCCAGATGTGTCACCGCGGGATCGAAGGATGTTCCCCACGTTGGTCAAACTCTCGCTCACATCGCGCAGGCGCTCCGGGGTCTCCTCGTCCTCCAACAACTGGCGCCGAATCACCAAGCTCTCCTCATAGCGCTCCAGTGCGCCCGATGTGTCACCGCGGCCTTCAAGGATGTTCCCCACGTTGTTCAAGCTGATGCTCACGTCGCGCAGGCGCTCCGGGGTCTCCTCGTCCTCCAACAATTGGCACGCAATCACCAAGCTCTCCTCATAGCGCTCCAGTGCGCCCGTCGTGTCACCGCGGGTTTCAAGGATGTTCCCCACGTTGTTCAAGCTGATGCTCACGTCGCGCAGGCGCTCCGGGGTCGCCTCGTCTTCCAACAATTGGCGCCGAATCAACAAACTCTCCTCGTAGCGCGCCAGTGCGCCCGTCGTGTCACCGCGGAACCGAAGGACTTTCCCCACTTTGTTCAAACTCACGCTCACGTCGCGCAGGCGATCCGGGGTCTCCTCGTCCTCCAACAACTGGCGCCGAATCACCAAGCTCGCCTCGTAGCGCTCCAGTGCGCCCGATGTGTCACCGCGGGATCGAAGGATGTTCCCCACCTTGGTCAAACTCACGCTCACGTCGCGCAGGCGATCCGGGGTCTCCTCGTCTGCCAACAACTGGCGCCGAATCACCAAGCTCGCCTCGTAGCGCTCCAGTGCGCCCGACGTGTCACCGCGGGATCGAAGGATGTTCCCCACGTTGTCCAAACTCACGCTCAAGTCGCGCAGGCGCTCGGGGGTCTCGAGCTGCTCGCACGCTCTCCGAGCGTACGAAAGCACGTCCGTGAATAGCACCAACGCAGCACTCAACGCACCAGCACGCTTCCAATCACTTGCAAGTACTTCCCGGTCATTCTGCGCCAACACTGATACCGGCACTTCCGTCCAGCTAACGGATTCCAACTCGCGTGCCATCGTTCGCACTTCGCCATACAGGTGATCGACCTCGTCCGTCCACGCGAGCAGGACTCGCGCCCGCAACGCCGCGACATCAGCTTCACGCGTCCAATCCGGAACCTCCGGCAGCGGCAGCTCCTCCGTGGCCATCCGCAGCAGATCACGGCGCTCGGCGGAGTCAAGAAATATGGCTGCGTGCGCCGGCGCTTCCCATCCCGGTTCGTCCGACATGCGCAGGATCAGACCGCTGTCACCAAACGACCCGTTCACCCAACGCACGAGGTGCTCGCGCAGCACGGCGTGCAACGCGAGCGCGTGAGATCCGCCCCATCGGTCGAAATGTTTTCGCGCGACGGCGTGAAACGCACGATCGCGGAACTCGCGCACATACGGACTGGGCGTCCCGAGGATGGCGTATGGATCGACACACCCGGACAGCACTTCAGAGGCAGGTTGCTGCGGCAGCGCACGCGCAGCGTAGTCCTCCACCACCTCGCGCAGGAAGCGCACGCCGAGCGCGCTGCCCCATCCGAGAAGGGTCTTCACCTCGGACGCTAGACGCGAAAAACGCTGCTCAATCCGCTTCTGGCGCTCGGATTCCCACTCGCGCACGAATGACTCACCCGCAGGATTCAGAGGCCCATCCGCCGTGCCGCCTTCAAACGCTTCCGCGTTACTGAAGAGCTCTCCTAAGTTCTCAACCATGGAAAGGAAATTGCCACCCGACTTCTGCAGGAGCAACTGCCGCTGCGACACGGTCAGCCCAGGCAACCGGCTCAACACCAGACCATCGAGCGCATCGTCGTCGGCGGGACCCAACACGCGAACGTCGGCATCATCGCCCCGCGCCAACGCGGGCAGGTCGGTACCGATTTCACCGCCGCTGGCCTTGAGCAATTCACGCCACTCGCGCTCCCAATGCGTTACCACTACGAAGAGCGGCCAGTGATGCCGACGCGCCTCCGCCCAAAGTAGCTGCAGGCAGCGCAGCGTGGTGGCGTCGATCCACTGCGCATCGTCTAACCAGAGGACGGTGGGCAGCACCCGCCCTGCACTGCCCGGACCGCCGAACACCTCGCGCAGGTCGCTGACGAACTCCTCGGCGGCGTCTTGTTGCTGCGATTCCTGCTCGCCGGAGAGTTGTCGCTCGCCCTTGGTGCGATCAGCCACGAGACTGACGGCGCCATGAGCAAGTTTGAGCAGCAGCCCACCGAAGGGAATACCGAAGTTCGATCCAACCGCATCCGCCACCTGTCCGAACGTCTCGCCGGCGCCGTCGGTGCGCACGGCCCGCGCAGCGTTGGCGCGCGCGTGCTCCCATGTGGTGCGGTACCGGTCTGCGATGGCCACGTGCGCGCGCAATGCATCGCGCGCCTCAGGCAGCCGACACGTGCGCTCCTCAATGTTGCGTAAATCAGGTGTCTGCCAGCGCAGGCCGAGCCACAGGAACCGCGGCGGTCCCTTTGGCTCATGACCGTGCGGATCCGGATTCACGCGCATCGAATCCCCGGGCGTCTGGAACGCATCCGGCCAGTAGTTCACCTCCGGCGGGTCCCACGCCGAGTCGATCGTGAGCTGCTGGTACAGCGCCTGCACCAGCCGGCTCTTGCCGATACCACTCTCGGCCACCACGAACGCCATGCGCGGACCACCCGCGTAGCGGCCGGTCGACGCATCGCGTGTTGTGCATGCGTCCCACAGACCACGCAGCCAAGCGAGCTCTTCAGCGCGACCGTGGAAACCCGGGATGGTGCGCGTGGTCATTAGCCACGCGTAAGCGAGGAAGTCACAACACACCGAAGGCGCGGCTCCGCATGCGCAACTGATGCAATGACTGCATATGCGGCAGCCTCTGGAATGCCCAGGAACGATCGCAGCGCGGCGAGCCTCAGGCACTCTGCATCGGTGAGTTCGCCGTCAGCGAGCACCATGTGCGCCGCCGCCTCGAACATTCCGACATGAAGCGATCGGGGCAACTTCTCACACTCCGCCGCAATGATCGCATTAAGACCATCGCCGTTGGCATGGACAAACTCAAGTGCGGACTGAATTGCTGCCGCTACGTCGGTCTTGGGCATACCGAGGTCGCGGACGACAAGTTCAAATGCTGCAAGTTCCGCTGCATCCACGTCACCGTCGAGGTAACTCAGCGCAATGCACACCTTGGTAATTGAGTCGAATTGCTTTTTATTTATAGCCATGACTGTTTCTCACTTTCCAAAGAGCCAACTAAAGAAGCCCCCTGACTTCCCGCGCTGAGCGCGAACCTTTGCCATGCGTTCTGCCGCCGTGCGCCCTTCGGTGGTGCGCTTATCAAGATGACCATCGAGGCGACGCGTACCCTTCCGATTACCGGATAGGGCCTTGCGAGCTGCTTCCATTCGCTCGGCTGCTTCGCGGTACTCGGTGGTACGTCGATCAAGCTTTCCGTCCTTACGTTTGGCCATGTGTGGTCTCCTACAGTGTGACTGCTAACAGATCACTTGAGCGAACTGAGGCGGACGGCGTTGTCGGCGTTCTTGCCGGTCTTATCAAGAATCTGCGCCTTGAAGCCAAGGGAGTCCTTGATTTGCGATTCCACGGTGGCAACGGTCATGTTGCCGTGCAGATCAAGCTCACCAGTTGCATCGCCAGCCTTGTCGCTGCGGATCGATGCCAAGGTGGCAGCGTCGTCTGCGTAACTGCCAGTGCTGAATCCATTGTGCACGTTGATTCCAACGCCGAACTCTGACTTGAAGGCAGCTTTAAAGTTGCTAACGAGCATTTTTCCGTGGATCTTCATCTGTGTGTCCCCTGTCGATTTTCCGAGCGGCTTCAGCCGCCAATGACGAAGCCCACATTGGACCCCGAACCGAACAGTATAATAACCATAAGGAACAGCGCACGATTGTCGGCGCCAAGATCAGACGACTCACGAAGCGGGGCTAGATATGCTCGAATTCCACGGAAAAATGCTTGTCAAAAACTTTAAGCAAGCAATGTTGGACACTTTCGGACTCCGGATCAAGGTGCATCAGGGATTTAGTATGGGGCAAACCGCTGATGACTCGGCGACTTTGGCCGCGACTCGATCAGGCGGGGCCGATTCCACGTCCGCAACGATCTCGCTCACACAATTAATGACGGTTGAGCAGGCCGAGGCAGCCATCCGCGCAGCCGCTGGTTTCGCGGTTCAGGTACTTGATGCTTCAGGCGCCAACGCTCCAAATGACGCAAGACTCGTCGCGCTGGGATTCCGTGCGACACCCCCTCCCGCCGTCGGCTCCAGTTCGGCTTCATCAGGCAGCGGAACGAGCGTCTCGGTCACTGGTCAAAAGAGGCTAGCCACCATCCAATCCGAATTCACGGAGCGCTTCGCACAGCTTGGACTGATGTTCTTCTCGCTGGAAGAGGCCAAGAAAGCTGATCAGGGGAGCCACATCCAACCGCTGCCCTCGGATCAGACCGTCGCGAGCGTTCGAACAAAGACCGCAAAGGGAGACATGTCGATCCACGGCAGCACGACGGTTGGCTCGCTCGAGGCGAACTTTCGTGACGACTACGGTCTGTTCGTTCAAGTCTGCTACATGCGCGAAGGCAAACCCGTCTATACCGGTTCCGGTCTCGATGGCGCCACACTGTCGGAACTGAATGGACGTGCCGCCGAGCAGGGTCGAGGGACCTTCGCCTATCCAGCACGGTGAAGTCACTTGGAATCATGGGAGGCAATCTCTCAGACGAATGAACTGCGCGGGATGTGGAGGCGCTACCCAGACCACGATCAGGCGCGCACGAACCTCATCGGGTTTTTTGACGAACTGATCGCGGATTACAAACGACGATAGGATTTCCTGATGGGATGGATTTTCCGGAAGTCGCTTAACTTTGGCCCGTTTCGGCTCAACCTAAGCAAGGGGGGCGTGGGCGGCTCCTTCGGAGTCGGGCCATTTCGCATTGGTCGCAGAGCGAAGGGCGGAACCTATCACACGGCAAACATTCCGGGCACAGGGATCTCCTATCGATCAAGCCGTGGCGGAAGCGGTGGCGGCGGCTGTGGTTGTGGATGCGCCATCGCCCTGCTGATCGTTCTTGGCATCACTGTCGCAGCTGCTGCGTTGTGGGTGTATGTGCAGTAACTACGCCGATGTGAAATTGCCGGATGTACTAGAGCCATGAGCAAACCATGCGGTCTGCTGTTTGCTCTAAGCCGAAGTACAATCATGTCATGGCAATCAGCCTTCCGGAAATCGTTGAACTGGTCAAGAAGATCGGGTGGAAACACGAGGTGCAAGCCGAGAGCAATGCTGTAATTCTTGGATTCGGCTTATAGATCATCATGTTGATCTTGACGGGGACAAATTCGTCACCATGGTGATTGAGTGCCACAATGACGGTGAGTACGTACAAGTGACCGCGCAGAGCGTGTACAACCTTGCCAATTGCAAATACAAGGGCGCAACGCTCGCAGCACTCGCAGAATTGTCGTTCCGCACGCGGAGCCTGCAGTGCGAGTACGACCCAAGCGACGGTGAAGTCCACTACGTGGTTGACACTTGGGTGCTCGACAATACGCTCACCACACGACAGTTGGAGTTGATGGTGCGTATTTTGGTCGAACTGCTCGAGGAGCATGAACCCGTGATCCGCACTGCAATGGAAACTGGCAAAGTCGACTTTGAGTTGGCCAACAAGCGCACGGCGCCCAGTGACGATGCGATTACCCCCGCCCCACTGCCACCAGAGATCGCAGAGCTGCTGGCACGCGCTGGCGGCGTGGAAGGACTGCGAGAAGCGCTGGAGCTAGCGGAGCAGGCGAAGAAGAAGGGGTGATGCTTGGGGGTAGTGGCGGTGTTTCGTGCCGGATGCCAGATGCCACCGGCCTGGTGAAGCAATTGTTTCACCCCCCTACTGCATACTCCTCCCCAAAGGAGCACCAAACCATGCCAACTCTTCCGAGCGGACGTGCATTCGCACTATCCATGGGTCACATCATCGAGCCGGGGACACAGATGTTCACATGTCCCGAGGGGCACTATTGGTTTCAGCAGGCGGACCGTGCGATGAATGCGCCGCCGTATCAGCCGGATCAGCCGGTGTTGTGCGACTTTAAGCATGCGCCCTGCCCCACAACTCGCCAAGAGGCGCTGGGCATCTTGTATGTGTTGGAGGCCGCGCATCCAGACGACGAACAGCTCTACTGGCCGGGGTACACGGTTTCGGAACCGGAGGCACTTGCGGATCTCACTGCGGAAGACCGCGCCGCGTGGGACGCATGGGTGGCCAGTGATCGGACGGTCGAGTTCCTCGACCAAGTCATTGCCAAGTGCAAGGCGCAAGCGGAGGCGAACAAGAAGAGCCATGGGTACATGGTGATTCGTGAACGAGCGACGGACGAACAATCGCCGGAAGTCCTCGCGCGGCACGTGGCGTCAAAGCATGGCGCGGAAATGGCGCAAGAGGGACTGCTACTCGAGCATCAACTCATGACTGGGTACGCGCTTGACAATGAGTCCGAGCGGCGGCGCATCTTCAATCGACTTGAGGAGCTCCTGGGGGAGATCGATGCAGTCGTCGACGACCCCGCGCCAACTGCACCGGAAGTCTGGCACGCCCGCGGAATCGTGACGCGGTTGCTATTGCGACCGATAGTAGCCGAGCGCGCATTTCTTGAGGCCGCGCGCAATGCGCCGTTTGAATTGAGCCCGTGGCTTGAGCTCACTCGGGTACGCGCGGAGCAAGGGAAACTGGCGCTGGCGGAGGAGGCTGCGCGGAAGGCGGTGGGTATCAACAACCAGAGCGCGCCCGCATGGGCGAATTTGGCGGCCGTGCTCATGGAAATGGACAGCCCACAGGATGCGCTCGCAGCGGCGGAGAAGGCGCTGGCGATCGACCCGGCGGATGTGGTGGCGCAGAACGTGATGAAGCGATGTGGGGGCAGGTCATGACACAGCCGTGGTACTTCGAAGTGGATGAATACGGGACGATTGGCGAGGCTGATGACACCGGGCCGGAGGTCAACAGCGATGTGTATGAGGACATCGATGTCAAGGGACTGCAGGCGCCGGAGGACATCATTGCGGAGGTCGATCAGTACGACGAGTTGCGGGAGCGATTCCAGGAGCGGTGCGCG